>JAJDJB010000006.1 GCA_030266985.1 Synergistaceae bacterium OttesenSCG-928-D05 | reverse complement strand
AAAGGAGTTGGTTTGATGCCTACTACAAGCGTTACAATCCGCATGGACGAAAATTTAAAAAAAGAGGCTGAGGTTTTGTTTGCCGATATGGGCCTGAATATGACGACGGCCTTTACAGTCTTTGCAAAGGCCGCGGTTCGAGAGGGCAGAATTCCATTTGAAATACGCGCGTATTCTGAGCCGAACGCCAATACGATCGCGGCGATGCGCGACGCCGTAAACGGGAAAAATCTGAGCAGGACATACGACAGTGTTGAGAAGGTAATGAAAGCATTGCTCGACGACAGCGATGCTTAACATCCGTTTTTCAAACCAATTAAAACGTGATCTCAGGTTAATGCTCAAGCGCGGGTACCACCAGGAGAAATTTTCTCAAACCGTAAAATTATTGGCCGAGAACAAAGGGATGCCGGAGGAGTATAAGGACCATCCGTTGCGCGGCGAATGGAAGGGCTTTCGCGAATGTCACATCGAATTCGATTGGCTCCTGATTTATCGAATTGAAGAAAACGAACTGACTCTCGTCCTTACCAGAACCGGCACACACAACGATTTATTCGATCGTTAAAAAACGAAACGGGCCGCTTCGATATTTTCTTGCGTCGGTGCGGCCTTTTACGCAGTGCTATAATCGGTGCAGCGCTTTCATTACGTCTTTCTCAATACTTCGATCCGCGAAGGAGACGACGATTTGCGAAAGAACCTGCGATTGTTTTCGATTTTCATCCTGCTGTTTTTCCTGCTCTTCTCCGTTGCGGCGGCGTGCGCGGCGGATGGACTCGCCTCTGGCGACACGATTGTGTATGTCACAAAAACAGGCACGAAGTATCATGCCGGACACTGCGGCTATCTTAAAAAGTCAAAATATCAAATCACCTTAAAGGAAGCAAAGGCAAGCGGCTATACGCCCTGCTCGAAATGCAGCCCGCCGCAATAGAGCGCGGCAAAAACAAAACATATCGGCCAGAATCTCTTGGACATAGGCAGGGGTTTTGGCCTTATTATTTGCTATAATTTTTGAATCGATTTTTTCTCTTAGACTGCTAGCGAGATGAAATAACGGTTGGCGATAGGATTTGGAGGCAGTTTTTATGAAAATATTAAAACGCTCGAAGGAGCGCACGGTTGCAACGACGAAGGAACTGCGGCAGGGCGTGGCGGATATCATTGAGGACGTTCGCGCGAACGGAAACGCCGCGCTTTTTCGTTACAACGAACAATTTGACGCGTGCACGCGCAAAAATCTGCGCGTTTCGCAGGACGAGATCAAAGAAGCGTATTCGCAGCTTACGAAGCAGGAAATCGCGGACATTGAGCAGGCCGCCGCGAACATCCGCGACTTTGCGCGGGCGCAGCGCGAGACAATGCGCGACCTGCCAGCGTATACGCCAAAACCCGGCGTCACGCTTGGACACAAAAACATCCCCGTCCGCGCGTGCTGCTGTTATGTGCCGGGCGGCGGCTATCCGCTTTACTCGAGCGCGCTGATGCTCGCGATCCCCGCGAAAACGGCGGGCGTGCCACGCGTTGCGGCGTGCTCCCCCACGATGCGCGGCACGAATAAAATCCACCCGAAGACGCTCGTCGCGATGGACATTGCGGGCGCAGACGAAATTTACGCGGTCGGCGGCGCGCACGCAATCGCGGCGTTTTCCTACGGCACGGAACAGATTGCGCCGGTCGACCTGATCGTCGGCCCCGGCAACAGTTATGTGACGGAAGCAAAACGCCAGTGCTACGGGCAGGTCGGCATCGACTTCGTGGCGGGGCCGAGCGAAGTGCTTGTGATCGCGGACGAAACGGCGGAAGCGGGCATTATCGCGGCTGACCTTCTGGCGCAGAGCGAGCACGACCGCGTGGCGAAGGGCATCGTCGTGACGACGAGTGAAGCGCTTGCGCAGGCCGTCATCGCAGAGATAGAAAAGCAGCTTGCGACGCTCGAAACGGCGGAACTTGCGCGCGCGTCGTGGAATGATTACGGCGAAGTGATCCTGGTCGATTCGCTCGACGAAGCGGTCCAAATTGCAAACGAAATGGCGCCCGAGCACCTTGAAATCCAGACTGCTGACAGCGATGCGATCACAGCCGGGTTATACAACTACGGCTCGCTCTTTGTCGGGAAATACACGGCGGAAGTGTTCGGCGACTACGCATCCGGCACGAATCATACACTGCCCACGCTGCGCGCGGCGCGGTACACCGGCGGCGTATGGGTCGGCACGTTCCTCAAAACCTGCACGCACCAGACGTTCACAAAAGAAGCGACGCTTGAAATCGCACCGCTCGTGGCGCGGCTCGCACGCGGCGAAGGTCTCGAAGGCCACGCACGCGCGGCGGAAGCGCGATTGAAAGAAGAATAACGCGTCTAAATCGGCAGCGACTCTTTACGAACGAAAATAAAAAACGCGCAGGCGGGCATCCTTCGATGGCTCGACTGCGCGTTTATAGTTTGTTCTTCAAAAACGCTAATAGTTTTTCATCAATTTTTCAAGCGCGGCCTTCTCCGCTGCTTCGAGCGCACGGAGCCTCCGCGCGTAGTGCATCGCGCTCAGCATCAGCAACAGCTGTTTCAGCGGGATCAGCATGACGAGCGCAAGCAGCACAAGGACCACAACCGTCATAATCCTACTGCTAAGGTATTTCCAATACATAACCATAAGGAAGAGCACGAGGAAGATCAGGCCAGAGCGTTTGAACGCCTGCAGCATGAAGCGAATTTTGTGGCGCGAGATCCAAAGCTGCGACGTAATGTGTTTGCTGAGCGCGGTTTTATAATGGTCGCGCAGCTTTTTGTTGTAACGGCGTGAGCCGAGCTGTTCGATAAAACCGGAGATTGCGGCCGGGGATCGAGTCGCCGACGCGTAGCCCACGGACAGAGCGTCGTCGTCAATCTTCGCGGACCTTGCCTCCGCCGGCGTATCGAAGACAATCTTCCGCCCCGCGCTCATGAAAGTTCTGGATTTCAGGTCAAGCTGGTCGGCAAGTTTCGTAATCTTCGAGATGTACTTTTCGCCCACTTTGCTTTTGAACGTGATCTGCTGCAGCTCTTGCAGCACGGCGTTCGCTTCCGCCGGGTCGCTCTTGTAATTGGGATGGCTCTCCAAGATTTTTTCAACGCGCGCCGCTTCGCGCTTTGCCGGAGCGGAGCCCGTGATCATGTCCATTTCAACGAGACGGAGCAAACTGTCTACGATCTCGGTCTGTTCTTCGTCGCCTTCCGACTTCTCTTTTTTTCGCCCTTCGATCTTCTCCGTGAATTTGGCGCGCAATTTTCTCGGCTTTTTTTCATCAGCCGGCGTCTCTTCCTGAACCGGCGCGAGCGCTGTCTCCGCCGCGGGCAGAGCCGTGCAATAAGCCAAAGCGCTATGCGCGCCGAAATACCGCCCGACTGCGTCGATCTCTTCCCCGCACGCGGACAGCTTTGCCTTCAGCAGATCGTAGACCTTTGCGTTATAGGGATTTCCGAGCAATATATCATCGAGGCGGGCGAGAACGTCTTCGTCCTCCATCCTGCCCATGTTGCCCAGTAAAATCGCGGCGCGCTTCGCCCGTTCCGGGTTCAAATACGGGACCGAAGCGGCGTTAGCCGCCCCTTCCGCAATCAGCGCGTCGAAGTACATATAATGTAAGTTAAAAACCGACTCCCCGATCCCCTGCGCCAGGGCTTCAAAAGCGTCCGTGCCGCGGCCGAGCTTCGCGCGGACATAAAAAGCGCGCGCGAAATCGAGCGCCTTATCCGTCGCAAACCACGTCCCGCGCATGAGAAGGCCCACGAAATTAAAAGCGCCGTGCTTGAGCACACCCTCAATAAGCGAAACGACGTCCAGCGCCGAACGCGGCTTCTCAATTTTCTCCTCGCTTGGCGCACGCAGCATATCCTGATACTTTTTTGCGTTCATCGTGGTTCGCATGTAGGCGTTGGAAGCCTGTTCGCAATAGTGCGGCCAGGGGCAGTATTTTTCAAAATAATCGGAAAAGAAAGAGTCGCGGTCAATCGTAAAAACTTTGTGCTCGCGGATCAACTGGTCGACAACCGGATCTACGTGCGAAGAGATGATGGTGAGCCCGTACCGGTAGCCTTTTTCATTTTTTACGAAATCGACGATACTGCCAAACGCGCCCTGCCCGGACCTGAAGCTTTCGACTGCTTCTTCGGCGCGCGCGATGAAACGATTCCTGACCGCATTGTAGAGATCCAGATTCTCATCGACGGTAACCGCCTTACCGGCGATCGTATACGTAAGAGGCATGCGGGCATCTTCCTTTCTTGCCGTCGGCTGAACTCATGTATAATTGCAGCACTTGAATCACTTTACTTTTCATCAAGTATACAGGATAAATTACAAATTATTGTTATGAGAACGCGCCACATAAATGGCAATACATGAAAAAAACTGGACACATCAACGCAAAAATGCACAAAAAAGGAACCGCCGAGACATCCGGCAGTTCCGATTTATTTTTTATCGACGTTTCGTTTTACAGTGCGGGAGGCGTTGCCGGTTTCAGCACGACGACTTCCGGCTTGTCTTTCTCAAATGCGCCGAAATCATAGTATTCCGTGTCCCACGCATTGTAACGCCACAGGTAATACGAAGGCGCTTTCTGATCCGCCAGCACCGCCCAAATCGTCGGATACACTTCGTTCTCAATCTGGTCGACCTGCTCCGTTCCAGCCCACACGGACGATACAAGACCGCGCATCGCAAAGAGCGCACGCTTCTGATCCTTGACGCCGCGCAGCTTCATATCGACCAGGAACTGCTTCGCACGCGCCCTGCGGTCGGCGGGAAGATTGCTTCCGTTCGGCTGGTATCCACAAGATTCTAGATACAGGTGCACGTCGTAGTTCGGCTCGTTGGTCATCGCGTCAAAATCCTTGCCGTGATAGAGCTTTATCCTGCCCTCCACGAACTCAATGACCGCCTTGTCGCCGGTTGCATCCACCATCGCGAAATGCAGGGGCGTATTTTCAGGCTTGTAATCCAGCGCCGCGCCGCCCGGGCCCGGAATCGTGCTCAGAGACACCGGCGTGATGTTGATATTGGCCAGCGAATCGACGACTTCCTGCACCGTCGCAAAATTTGAAACCACATAGCCCGGGAAGTTCGCCACGTTGACGTCTTTCCGATCCGGCAGCGCATAAGGCAGTTCCGAGCCGTCCAGGAAAAGAATGCTGCACTGCAATCCCTTTTCGTTCATCGCTTCGATCACGATGTCTCCAAACGAGTGGATCTGGATGCTGGCGTATTTGGACGTGTATTCCAGCGCGTTCGGCGTTTCCGCGGCCTTCACCTTGACGCCCCTTCCATGCCCTTTCGCAACCGCGCTGTCCGGCTCGTACCAGTCCATGGTGCGCCCGACGATCGCGGCCTCGCCTTCGTTGTACGCGGCCCACGAGCAAGCCATCGCCGTGCCCGCCTGGGGCGCGCAAATCAGGAGCGCAAGAAGCAGCGCAAGCGTACGTTTTGTTCTATTCATATTTATTACCCCCACTAAATTAAATTACGCAAAAGATACACAGCGTTTTGTCCAATAAATAATATACAACAATGTGAAAAAAATGACAAGAATCACAGGCGGTTAAATCACGTAGATTTTACATGTGCGAAGTGCGGATTTTTTATTGGCACGATTTTCCGAAATCGTGAAGGATGCCCGCTATTTCAGATCCTTTCGCAGGAACTCAGACATCAGGCCGTCCTGCATACCGACGAACGTCGAATAGAAATGATTGTTCGTGAGCAATTTTTTCGACGCGCCGTTTTCGGGGTCAATCAGCGCCGTTAAATGTTCAAGCCCCGTTTTCTCTGCGACCTCGAGCAACTGCGCGACGGTCTTCCGCCCATAGCCTCTGTCCCAGTACTCCGGCAGCAGCATATAACCGATCTCCGCTTCACCCGGGTTCGTCTCGTTCAATGAAATGCGCGCCAGACCGATATAGTCGCCCGAGTCCGTATCGACAACGCGAAACGAGCCGAAGTCCTCATGACGCGAATTCTCCGCAAGCAATCTTTCGTAATCCGCCCGGGCCTCTGCCTCCGGAATCGCGCGCTCCGTAATCTGCGCCATAACGCGTATATCGGAAACCAGCCGGAAATAATCAAGAAAATCGTTTTCCGTAAATTTTATAAACGCAAGCGGCATGCTCATCTGCCCTTCCCCCGTTCTACTATTTTTCATGACCTATACTAGGCAAAAAAATAAGGAAGTCAATCATGTAAAATTGACCTCCTTATATAAGCGTCTAGTGGAGGCGGGGAGATTCGGAAAAATGTACAGAAAAATTACTTCAAAACAGAGCACATTAAAACGGGATATTTGTTTCTGTATATTTTATCCTCACACTTGATAATCTAACATTAATATTATCTAGAATAATTTGTCGCTTATAATAATCCAAACCATTCATAAGTTTATAAAATTCCCTAATTATTTCCACAGGAATTGTTGATTTTGTCAAATATGAATATTCTCCATCCACAAAAACATCTATTAAAATACTATTGTTTTGTATATAATCTTCCAAAACGCTCTTTCGTATTACATCAGACAGTTGTTTTAATACAAGCGATGAGTCAGATTGTAGGGAGCGAGGATCCATAAAATAATTAATACTATCGCACAAAGCCATAGAGAATTTTTGATAGATTTTCTTTTGCTCTAAAGTAAAATTAAAATTATCTAAAATTCCATTTGATATATCAAAGGACACATCATTAAAACTCTTATATCTATCACTTGGTTTAGCCGAAATCATTTTATCAATTATATATGCATACTTAAAATCATCTATGTCCATACATCCCCCAATACCCTTCTTGAAAAGCCATCCTAAAAAATAAATCTCAGATTGATGTGTATATAATCCTTCTAATGTTATTTCTTCGGGATGTTCAGTCACAGGCCAATTCAAAAGGATGCTAGCTCCAGAATAGTCATCTTGATCTAGCTGTTTTCCAAATCCGAAATCAATAAGTTTCGCCTCTCCGTTGTCCTCTATCATAATATTTGCTGGCCGAATATCACGGTGCAAAATACCGTGCTGTTCTAAATATCGAAAAGCTGATACCATTTTCTCAAATATGTTTTCCCAATCTGCTATCGATAAATTGACAGATATATTTTCTAAGGTACGCCCTTGTATAAATTCCATCTGGATAAATCCTGTTTTTACTTCGGGGTATAGATAGTAATTATATATGCGAACAATATTAGGATGAGTCAACCTAAACATAATCTTAATCTCATCTACAAACCTACGATAATACGCTTCAGTCTCACTTGACTCTTTAGGCACATATTTTTTAATAGCAAATTTCATGCCTGTTGTTTCATCAAGAAAAAGATGAGTATCTCCAGTCCCACCTTTTCCAAGCGGCTTCATGTACTTGAAAGTTTTCTCTCTATTAAACTTGATAGTGGCTCCTTCCTCTAGCAATGCTTCGCACCTCATTCTCTTTGAAAATACATATCTAAAGGGATTATACAACAATTTTCCGCTGGTTAGCAGGACAAACCAGTTGTGATGGGAGAGTATCCTACTATACAACAACTTACTATCTATAATATTAGGAGAAAAACACAACAACAAAAAAGCCCTGTTTATCGAGTGATAAACAGGGCTTTCGAATAGAAACGGCTTTCGCCGATAAGTGTGCTGGTGGAGGCGGGGAGATTCGAACTCCCGTCCAACAGGGGCCGACCTGAGAGGCGCTACGAGCGTAGTCTCTGTTTTAATCTCGGATCAGCAGCTCCCAGAGACAGGATCTGCATCTCCACTGTTTCCCCTTAGAGTCTCGGCCCCTTACCGGAAAACGTTGTAAGGGTCCCAGCCGTCTTTGTGACGGTCTTCCGAAGCCCGACGGCGGAAGCCGCGGAGACCGTCGCTACTTAATTAAGCAGCGAGTGCGTAATCGTTGTTGACGATTATTGTTTTGGGTCCGGATTATCGAGGTTTACCCATCCTCGGCCCGCTCCTCTCGATCCTCCAACCTGCTGTCGAAACCATACGCCCCCTTTTGGGTGATGCTTTCAAGCTTTGGAGAAACGATTGCAAACGAATTCTATTCGGTTGTCAAAGTTCGTTTCGTTAAAAACGCGATTTAATATTCGCGCGCTTTCTGGCGCATTGCGCGTTCCATTTCGCGGTCCGCGTCGCGCGCGGCTGCGGTGTCGCGCTTGTCGTGAAGCTGTTTGCCCTTCGCTACGCCGAGCTCCAGTTTCGCCCATCTGCCCTGCTTCAGATAAAGTTTGAGCGGGATGAGCGTGAACCCTTTTTCGCGCGTCTGCGCAAGCAGCTTTCTGATCTGCTGCCTGTGCACGAGAAGTTTGCGCGGGCGAAGCGGGTCTTTATTATAGTAGCTTCCTTTTTCGTACGGCGAAATGTGGACGTTATAGAGCCACAGTTCTCCGTTTTCGATCTTTGCGAATCCGTCTTTGAGGTTGGCCTGCCCCTCCCTGACGGACTTGATTTCCGTGCCTGAGAGGACAATGCCGGTTTCGAACGATTCGACGATGAAGTACTCATGCCGGGCCTTTCTGTTTTGGGCCACCGTTTTGTCTTCGGGCACAGATATCACCTCGCATATATGAATATAACAAATTGAGCAGGATTAGTCAAATATAATTTCTTAAACAAAACCCAGCAAAAAAAATGGCCCTCGGTCGGGTACCGAGAGCCTTGTGACCATATGGTCGGGGCGAGAAGATTTGAACTTCCGACCTCCTGGTCCCGAACCAGGCGCGCTAACCAGGCTGCGCTACGCCCCGAAAACCAGCAGATTATAGCATTCAAGCGTACCCGCGTCAAACCCCGGATGCGCGAATCAGGCGGTCTTTTAAGGCAAATCCCAAACCTTTTTCTTCGGGCGTTTCCGCGACGATCATTTCAACGCCGCTCGATTCCAGTGCGCGCATGGCGCGGAACAGTTCCCGCGCGTATTCTTCGAGGTTGCGGAAAATAATTTTCTGTTCCGGCGCGCAGGGCGGCTCCGAGATTCCCATCCACGCCCATTTTTTATTGATCGAATTACAAAAGAACGCGTGCTGCCCTTTGTCCAGCAGTACAAGCGGGACTTTCGGGGCATAGTGGCGATAGCGCGTTCCCGGCGACCGTTTTAAGCTGTTCGCGTCGCTCGCGAGGAGAACTTCCATATCGAGCGTTTTTTCGATCTCCTCTTTGGAAACGCCGCCCGGCCGCAGCAAAACGGGGTGTTCGCCCGTGACGTCGAGTACCGTCGATTCCAGCCCGACGAGCGTCGGACCGCCGTCCAGCACCATGTCCACGTTTTTGCCGAGGTCGCGCCGCACGGTTTCCGCGTCGGTGGGGCTCGGACGCCCGCTTTTGTTGGCGGATGGGGCGGCGATCGGCGTGTCCGCCGTTTCGATCAGCGCAAGCGCGATGGGGTTGTCCGGCATGCGGACGCCAACGGTGGCAAGCCCGCCGCGCGTGGTTTCGGGCACCACGGGGTTGGACGGAATGACGAGCGAGAGCGGACCCGGCCAGAATTTTTCCATAAGGTAGCGCGCCATCCAGTTCACTTCGCCGACAAATTCCGCCATCGGAACGCTCGAAACGTGCACGATGATTGGGTTGTCGGAGGGACGGCCTTTTGCGATGTAGATGCCGGACACCGCGTACGCGTCGAGCGCGTTCGCCCCCAGCCCGTATACGGTCTCCGTCGGGAAGGCGACAAGCCCGCCTTCCGCGATGATTTTCGCGGCCTGTTTTATTTCCTCTTGTGTCGCCGCGGGCAGGGCCGCTAAATAGTCCGCGCTCATTTAAGATACGCGCCCTCCATGAAATTTTCCATGAAGTTCCGGCGGAATGCAGGGAAGCGTCCTTCTATAATCGCACTGCGCGCGTCGCGCATGAGGTTTACAAGGAAATGGAGGTTATGCCAGCTGCAAAGCCGCGCCGCCAGGATCTCGCCTGTCGTGTAAAGGTGGCGGATGTAGGCGCGCGTGAAGTTCCTGCACGCGTAGCAATCGCAGGTTTCGTCGATCGGCGTGAAATCGCGCGCATAACTCTGGTTTTTCAAATTCATCTTGCCAAATTTCGTGAGCACGCCGCCGTTGCGTCCGTTGCGCGTAGGAAGCACGCAGTCGAACATATCGACGCCGCGCGCGACGCCCTCCACAAGGTTCGTCGGGAAGCCCACGCCCATCAGGTAGCGCGGTTTGTCTTTCGGCATCTCGGGACAGAGGGAATCCAGAACGCGGTACATTTCGTCATGCGGTTCCCCCACGGAAAGCCCGCCGATGCCATAGCCGGGGAAATCGATTTCCGCAAGACGGTGCGCACATTCGATGCGCTGCGATTCAAAGGTCGAGCCCTGCACGATGCCGAACAGCGCCTGATCGTGCCTGTCGTGATGCGCCTTGCAGCGCTTCGCCCAGCGAATCGTGCGCTCCATCGCGTCGCGCGAATATTCTTCCGTCGTCGGCCAGTCGACGCACTCGTCGAAGGCCATCGCGATATCCGACCCCAACGCCATCTGGATATCCATCGAATCCTCGGGACGCATGAAGTGTTTGCTTCCGTTGAGGTGCGAGCGGAATTCCACGCCCTCTTCCGATATTTTGCGCAGCTCCGCGAGCGAAAAGACCTGGAATCCCCCGCTGTCCGTGAGGATCGGGTGGTTCCAGCCCATGAACTTGTGCAGGCCGCCCGCCTCGCGCACAATCTCCGCACCGGGGCGCATGTAGAGATGGTAGGTGTTGCCGAGGATGATCTGCGCGCCAAGCCCTTCCAACTCAGGCGGCGTCATCGCCTTCACGGTCGCCTGCGTGCCGACCGGCATGAAGACCGGCGTTTGCACCACGCCGTGCGGCGTCGTGAACTCCCCCGCCCTTGCGCCCGTCTCCGGGCATTCCGCGATCAATTTATATTCAAACATTTGCCGCACTCCATCCAAATAATCTCTCTGCGTTCTCCGCAACCGCCGATACGAACTCGTCCAGCGCCATGCCGCACTCGCGGGCGATCAGCTCGTAGACGAAACGCACGTTCGCGGGCTCGTTCTTCTTACCGCGGAACTGCTGCGGCGCAAGATAGGGCGCGTCCGTTTCGCACAGAATGCGGTCGAGCGGCACGTTTGCCGCAATCCGCCGCAGCTCGTCGTTCTTCGGGTAGGTAATCGGCCCGGCGAACGAGATATAAAAACCAAGCGCAAGCGCCGCCTCCGCGTCCTTCATGTTGCCGGAGAAACAGTGAATCACGCCGCCAACGCGGTCCGCACCGCAGGAAGCCAGCATCTGAATCGACTCCGTGTTCGCGTCCCCCGCGGGGCGCTCCTTCGCGTCGCGAATGTGCGTCACGATCGGCTTTTTCGCACTGCACGCCAGCTCAATCTGCGCGCAGAACACCTCGCGCTGCACGTCGCGCGGAGAATTATCGTAGAAAAAGTCCAGCCCGATCTCTCCAAGCGCAACGCAGCGCGGATGCTTCAGCAGCGTTTCCATTTTTTTCAGTTCCGCCGCCCCCGCCTGCGACGCGTCGTGCGGATGAAAACCGACCGCCGCCCAAACCTCCGGCGACTCCCCGGCCCGCTCCTCGCTTATCTTCAAACCTTCCTCGCTCGAACGCATATCAAACCCCACGCACACGAGCTTTCGAACATTATGCGCCGCACAGTTCGTAAAAAGCGTGTCCAGGTCGCCGAAACGCGTCTCCCTGTCGAGATGGCAATGTGTGTCGATTAGGTGCATTGTTATCCTCCTACGTTGCTTTCCCGGGTATCCTCTTCCTGCTCGTAGTAGTAGGAATAGTCCACACCTTTCATAAATACTTCCCTGTCGTTTATCTTGTCCGTAAGCGCAGCCTGTAATACGGTTTTGAGCGACGTGCTGTCCGATACGCTTTTTTCCATGGCGGAGAGGTAGTCTTTCTTACTAATACAGCTCCAATCAACGCAAACTTTCAAGTTCTTCTTGAATATCAAATCCAGCCACACTCGCATGCTACGGCCATTGCCCTCCATGAACGGATGTGCGACATTCATTTCCACATATTTCTCAATGATTTCATCGAAGCTGCTTTCCGGCATTTTCTCGATACTTTGCAGCGATTGCTCCAAGAAATGCACCATCGCAAACTGAAAACCGCCTTTTGCGATATTGCGGGTCCGTATTTGCCCGGCGAAATCATAAAGACCGCCGAACAGGTAGGCGTGGATCTGCTGCAAGCCTCTTACCGTGCCAACATCTATCGTTTCAAGCAAAGAACTGTCGAAAAGCGCATATGCCTTATTCTTGCTCTTCCCGTCAATCGTTTCGTCACTATAGGTGAACCACTCAAGAAAACGACTAGCCTGTTGACTTGGAAAATTTTTTGCAAGCTCCATAATGCCATCGTGATCAAGCACATTCGCTAAACGTTTCTTTCCGTCCGGCGCAGGAAATCTGAACTGGGTAGTGACACTACCCAGTTGATTATTATTTCGCTTCAACTTTGCCTTGAGGTACTTCCAGTAGTTGCGGTTCTTCTTATAATCGCACTCATTCCGTAACACTCCAACAATATCAAGGACAGAGAACCACCATTTAGAATGATCCTCATCCCAAACGGCCCGCACCTCGCGGTCATCAAAAAAGCGGATTGATATCTTGTCCGTCATAGTTCCGTCCTCCGTAACGCATCCGTTTTTGTCATTGATTTACAAGGCATAATATCCTATCTCACGACAAGCACGCCTACCTGGCTCGTTTTGAACTATTCGGAATTTCCGAATAGCTGCCCAGGCTCCCATTCGCCGGCTCAATACCACAGAACACAAAACAAACTAGCACGGCAGATTCTTTACCATACCTACCTATTATATATCACGCCAAATCGTTCGTGAAAAAAGATAACGGGGGATGTAACGCACCGCGCCGGACAAGTCCGCGTACAAGTCGTACATATCAAAAAACGATCTGCCTGCACACGCAGCAAAGGCAGATTTACCATTTTTATAACGCTGGTGTAATTACATTGGCATTACGCGGATATTTATTTCTATGCGAAAAGCACTCCCCCGCTTGAGAAAATTTTTTACGAATTGGGATTTAATCGCACTGCGCCTGAAAACAATGCCGTATTGACAAAACATATATTTTATGATATGCTTTATTACTGCTTCAAAATAAGTATTATTTGCGACATTACGCGCCTTCCGGCGCCTCATCGCAACACCCGTAACTTCGAAACTGAGTCATCCTTGTGGATCGCATGTCGAAAGGTAAGACGCGAACAAGGTGACCGGGCAGTTCTGCACCTTGCGCAGAACGCGGCTGTTGCGTTGCGGCATAACTCTATCGTTGTATGAATATCGTGGTTTAGGAAAACAAAAATCATTTTGTTTGCTGTTGTGTCGTGCATTTTTATCGGGCGGACAGCGCTTGATGTCTTTTTGCCGAAATCAGGTGAAAGCGAGGAATGAGAATGATACAAGACGTGTTTGAGGTGGCAAATGACGGTTATGGCGACAGGGATTTTCTGAAGCTTGGCGCAGAGGAAGGAATTGAGTGCATTCTCCGCAACAAGTGCTTGCAGGACGGACCTTTCTTTATTGTGCCTGCCTGGGAGCTGAGCTGCGATGAATCTCTCCGCGCGGCGTCAGCGCGCCAGCTGCTCCGTGACATGCGCCTCCTGGGGCTGAAACGCTATGCGATCCGTTTGGACTGGACGCCGGTGTGCGGCGGTGAGTCTGCGGGACAGGCGATGCTTTTTCTGGCAGTGCATCCGCAGTGGCATCTGCGGACGGAGGGAGAGGCTCTGTGCCGGGAAGCAGCGCTTTCGGTCTCGAGCGTGACGGGCCGTCGCGTTGTGCTGGTAGCCAATAAGGGTTATGTCAGAGCCTTTATTGACGCGAGCCGCGTACGTGACGTTGTGCAGCGTGAGCATTTCTCGGCCCAGTCACTAGAGCGGCTGCTGCGAAACGCGACGGACTGCGACGTACGAGTCACCACGGTCTATATACCGGATCCGCACAGCATGATTACTGCGATGGCGCTGCAGTCGAAGGGGTTTCCTGTAGGGGCGTCATATTCGCTAAAAAGATAACGGAAGGGAGTTTTATAATCAATGTTTATCAATCTTCACGGTTTGGAGAGCAATGGGAAGAACAGCAAGTATCAATATCTGTTGTCAAAAGGTATATCACCCGATGATATATACTCGCCAACGTTCGATTACTGGGGACAGTGTCCATATGCGGTGTTCAATATTTTACAAGGCAGAGTCAACATGTATACGTCTTTGCATGAGCATGACAATATAACTATTATTGCCACAAGCTATGGCGGTTTTTTCGGACATTTGCTGCATATGATTTTTCCATACATTAAGACCGTGCTCATTACACCTTCATTGCTTCCTCTCCATGCGTTTGAAGGTACAAGGCAGACGTTCCTGAGTCAGATATTGGCGTTGTCGGGCAAATATATGTTTCTTGCTGATAACACCGAAAGACTTGACGTTATCTTGGCTCGCAACGATACGGTCGTAGATAACAAATTAAACGAAAGGCTTCTTATATCTGGAACAAGAGTGCATTACTTGGAAAACGCCGGGCATCGCGTTTCTATTGATGAGATCGGCAAGCTCAATTTGTTTTAGCGATGAATCGCGGCGGGATTTTTGATCCCGAGAGCGCCGCGGGCCATGCCTGCCGGTGTGCTCTATGCCGCTCAAACGCGGTCACTCGGCCGCAAATACGACAGTCATCCGCAGACGCGGACGGCAGAGTCCGTTCTCTTTTGGGAACGGGGCTGGAAGCTATGAGCCCGGTGCGGGATAGACTGTTTTTTTGTGGTTCTTTTGCAGAAAAACAGCGTGAAAACGGCCTGTGTGTCTGAGGATACCGCGAAGGACAGAGTGCATCCCGGAGTTTTGCGCGACGCTAATGTTCTCGCTGAATCAGACACCCGCCGGCGGAACGTGTCCATCCCCCACCGCTTCTGTTTATGCGAATGGCTTATTTGAATTTATATGGAGGTAATGAGAATGAAAGTTGTTATCAATGAGAGTGAAAGAGGTTTTCTTTTTAAGAACGGGCGCTTTATAAAGATGCTCCAGCCCGGACGGCATCTAATGAACCCTTTTGGCGGCGCCGAGGTGCGGAAGGTCTGTATTGACGATGCGCCGATGACAGAGCCGCTGGTCTTTGCTTCCTATATGGAGGACAAGGACTTTCAGCAAAGCGTGGCGGTCGTTCCGGTGCGTGAGGGAACCATTGCGCTTCACTACCGGGACGGCGCCTTTGCAGATGTTCTGCGCGCCGGGCGCTATGCGTTCTGGTCACTCTTTTCGGAACACAAGTTCCATGTTTGCGATATGAGCGACGACAAAGCGCTGGAACAGATTCCTGCCGATGTATTGGAGCGGCTGCCGGATAGCCTTGTAACGCGCGTACTGGTGGCAGATACGGAAACGGTACTGATGTACCGGAACGGATCTTTCCTGCAAAAATTACCGCCGGGGCGGCATTATTTCTGGAGAAACGGGCAGGATCTCTCATTTTTTCGCTATGACACGCGCGTGCAGCAGCTGGAACTCCACTGGCAGGAGATCCTGACCAAGGACAAAGTGGCGCTGCGAATCAACTTCGTTGCATCCTACCGAATCACGGACGCGATAAAGCTGCACGCAGGGATCGCAAATTATGAGGAACAGCTTTACGTTGCGCTGCAGATGGCCGTCCGTGACCTGACGGCGGGCATGACACTCGACGAGCTGATGGAGAAAAAAGAACGTGTCGCCGGAGATGTACTGGCTCTGCTTAAGACGCGCGAGGAGGAATTTTATGTGACGTTCCTCTTTGCCGGCCTAAAGGACATCATCCTGCCGGGCGAAGTGCGCGAGATTATGAACACAGTGCTCATCGCCGAGAAAAAGGCGCAGGCCAACGTAATCGCACGCCGCGAGGAAGTTGCCTCCACGCGCAGCCTTCTCAACACGGCAAAGCTGATGGAGGAAAACACTACGCTCTACAAATTGAAAGAACTGGAATATCTGGAACGGATCTGCGACAAAGTGGGCAGTATCTCCGTGACAAACGCATCCGGATTGCTGGAGCAGCTCGGCGCGGTCATAAATGGCGGGGCGCGCCAGTAAAGACAACGCCGTGCCGGGGCCTGCCTTCGGCACGGCACAGATAGGGAGTGCTTCGGTATGGACAAAAGGGAAAAGCGTACCAAGATCAAACGTGAAAAAAGAACTCGAATCGGCCTCAATTTTTGGGCAACCCAAAGCGAAATCGAAATGGCGAAGGATTATAACAAATATTTTTCTCATAAAGAAAGCTGTCACAACATAATGCATACCATCGAGATTAAACGTGATATGGACAATTGCGCAAGGGGCAAGGTTTTTCGATTTCACCATAACGCCAAATTACGTCGTCTGGCGCCCGACAAAGCAACTGTGAAAAAGCTGAAACAAATAAAGATGCGCAGATGGCAACGCAGTCACTATTCAAGAATCATGGAAGATGAATGAGCAGCACACTGCGTAAAATTTCCGCGCATTTAGGACCGTGTCACATTGTGTGCAAGAACATCCCATGGAGGTTTAACGATGAGCAACAGGGAAGGAAAATTTCGGCATAAAAGGCATAAATACTGGATCAGCAGCAGGGGGCACGCCAAGTTTACGAAATGCTGCCGCAAGTCTGTGCGTGCGCGGGCGAAGAACGACCTGTGTCATGGCAGAGAACCACAGCCCAGATACAGCGTAGAAAGTAGTTATTTCGATTGATCGGGTCGCCTAAATCGTGCAGTGTCCCGGGTGATGATGGCATATATGGCGAGATTGGCTATATAACAACAAAGCCCGGACACACAATTAGGGTCGAGTATATAACGACAGCGTCCGGAGAAACAGTAGCCATGCCCATCTCATTTGCCATGATGCTAGGACGCTGGCGGTACTATAAACTGTTGGTTTACAGAAAAAAAGCTGGCAAGGGGCACGCCTGGCATACTCGCACCTGCCGCAGGGCGGCACTCCGGCGTGCGCGGCGGGACAAACAAAACGGCAGAGAGACGCAACCTCTGTACGAAACGGAAAAGAACTATTTCGACTGGGGATTATAAAAACACGCAGCGAAACGATATCCAGAAGTTTTAAAAAGTGAAAATCCGGGAGAATATTTCTGCCGGGTCTTTTCCGTTTTTTGTGTAAACCTCACAGATGCGCGAAAAGAGGCGTTTTTTAACAAGGGCTTGGATGGCAACGCTGCCTCCGAGCCTTTGCACTATAGCAAACCCAGGGCTGGCGGTCTGCAAAATATAAAAACGCCATTTCTGATGTGAACGCCGCGACTCCCCTTTTACTTGCCGCAGCAATGCTTGTACTTTCTCTCACTGCCGCACGGGCACAGTTCGTTACGCCCGGTCTTTTGCGGCTCCCCTGCTATCCGCCTCGTAGTTGGCTCCCACATTTTCGCTTCCGGAATGTCCTCCGGCGGTTTGACCAACGCCCCGCTCTCCCAAAGCACCTGCTGAATTTTCCGCCTTACCTCAGGCGAAGGCTTATATTCTTCCCCTTCGTCGTCCTCGTCGTCATATTCATCGTCATCATCATCTTCTTCGTCGTCATCAAAATCATCGTCGTCTTCGTCGTCCCAAAAATCATCCTCGTCATCTTCGTCCTCATCCGCATCGTAATCAGGATCTTGATAAACGATTTTCTCTTCAATTTCAATCGCGCGCCCAGCATTTTTTTCTTCGATTTGTTTTACTATTTCCGGGAGCGAACCTATATGAATTTCTCCTGATTCTATTGCAGGCGTAACTGCCGGAGCTTCTGCAAACGTACTCTCCCGCATCGGCATATTTTCCGTGCCGCTTTGTGCAACGCGAAGATCGAACGGCAACCCGCCGACCGCAACCGACCTGTGCAGGAAAATTTTAATCGCTTCGGAAAGGTTCATTCCAAACTGCGAATAAATTTCCTCCGCTCTTTTCTTCGTGTCCGCGTCTATCCGCGCACAAACCTTGGAAGTTTTTTGCATCCTTATCACCTCCGCCTTAAAATACCAAAATCTCCTTTCGCTCGCATTACGATTATGTGAAAAGTACCAAAATGGAGCCAGTTGGCGCACAAATGGCCCCAAATCGCACCAAAATTGCCAACTCGCGCATTTTCTGGACACTTTGGAGTCATTTTGTCCCCGTTTTGGCACCGACGCAAGCAAAACGCATTTTTTTCTGGAGATTTTTTCGCAGTCGGAAAGAAGCACAAAACAGATTTTAAAAGTGAAAGATAGAAAAAGAGACGAGTCACAACGATTTTTTGCCCGGCCTTCATGAAGACCGAGCAGATTTTTCTTGCACAATGGGTGTACCGCAGACGCAGAAAAATGTTGCGAAGATGAAAATTTTAAAAATGCAGAAAAAAAGTGAAAGGAAAATCGAGGCGCGTTTTACGCAGAAAAGAGAGAAATGAAATCCCGCGTCAAAGCAAAAATATCATGCACGCGATATTCTTCCGGGCGCGTGCAACGCAAATCGCTGCCGCATGCGTTTACCGTTTCAATCCAATTTATAGGAAATGATTCGACGCCGTCTCGCGCACCGACAAGCGCGCCCGCAATCGCCGCGTTCGTATCCGTATCGCCGCCGGCGCAACAGGTTTCGATGATACATTCCGCAGGAGACTCCGCGTGCAGCATCCGATAAATCGCATTTTGAAACGCGATCAAAACCCAGCCCTGCTTACTAAGAAGATTTTCCGGCGGGAAAGATTTTGCGTCTTCGATGGCAGACAAAACAGTTTCATCGCAACAAAGGGCCGACGCCCAACCGCGCAAATTCCGATAAAGTATTGGGACAGGCAAATCCTTCTGCAGCAAAGAAACGAGCATGCGCACATAAAGAACGTTCACCTGCTGGCAAACTTCATGTGGATGCGTAATCGCGGCGTCCTCCCGAGCAAGGCGGTCGCACTCAACCCAACCGTTCGCGTTCGCATTCGTCGCCGCAAGATAAACGGCAAGCGGAGCAACGCGCATAAGCGCGCCGTTCGCCTGACTGCCATAGTCCAGATAACCGCGCAGACCGTTCATCGTCGTGCGCCCGATGTCGATCGGATAAGAATTCATCCACGCGACATAATGCTCCCGCGCCGCATCCTGCCGATACTCCCCCGCCTCCGCAATGCTGCGCAGCAACGCAAGCGCCATCTCCGAATCGTCCGTCAAATGCCCCGGCGGCGTCTGAAACACAACGCTGCTTCCCATCGTGTCGGCGCCGTTTTCATCCATCCTGTCCGCAACTTCATCTACAGCCATGAATTCATACTGTGCCCCGTAAGCATCGCCGCAAAAAAGCCCGGCTAAGCAGCCGGCGGATTTGGATAAAAGCAAAGAACGATTATGTTCAGACATATTCTCCATACACCCCACTCACAGAATCAACTCTTTCCATTTTGGAAACAGTTACCCTTAGCTTTTATCATACCTTATTTTAAAAATCAAAAGGAGTTGTAGTGCAGTTTTCAAATTTTAGAAGATATGCCTTCGTTTTCATATTTCTCTACTATTATTTAAGAGAATATAAGTCCAGTGCTAATTCTTCAAGTTTTTGCATCCTGTTCTTTTTCTCTAGTTCACATTCCCACACCACTAAGACTTGCCACCCTTCGTTTTTCAATTTACAAATATTTACTTCATCTCGCGTTTTATTGCGATTCAGTTTTTCACTCCAGTATGTCACGTTACTCTTGGGCAAGACAAATTTTTTGCAATTATGAGAATGCCAGAAACACCCATGTACAAAAATTACGGTTCTATATTTTGGCAAAACTATATCTGGTTTTCCATGAAATCTCTTATCATTTATGCGGAACCTAAATCCCTTTGAAAACAGAAATTTCCGCACAATAATCTCCGGGGCGGTATTTATGCTCTTGATTCTCGTCATATTATAATGGCGTGTTTCCTTGTCCAAATTATCTGTCATTGCAAACTACTCAATGTCTGATAGCAAGACTTGCCTATTTATGGAAAAAATATCTCTAATTTTTTGATGGCTAAGATTTGACGTCTGTTGATTTTCAATAATTCTAATCATATTAGAGACGCTGATTGCACTCCCATTTATCGAGGTCTCATCTGCAATACTTTTTATCTGTGAATCTATGTTTTTGCCAAAGCCCCCCGCTATGTAAGAAAAAAAAGCCAGAGGTTGATGGTCTCGATAATACCGATGCAACCCATTGATATAATTGTGAATCATTCGGTTTCTGTGATCATTTGTGATTGTATAACAGCCATAAGCCTTATTATCAAGTATTGCGCAGTATCCGTCGCTATCAGATATAATCAGCACATCCGGAGTAAGTCCCTTTGGTCCTATATGTTCCGCAGTAAAACCAAAAACTCTCTGGAATAATTCTACAGTTGCTTTTTCAAAATCGACTGCTTCATCTCTACCACGAAAGGCCATCTCAAAATACCCCGACATAAATGCTCCTATCGCGCCATGCGGGTAAAGGTCTAAAAGAGATTCCTCTACGTATTTTGGCAACAATCCTGTTTGATCAGCTATTTTATCAACTAAGTCTGACGTTATTCGAATAACAGGTGTTATTAGGGCTTCTGAGATAAAAGCATGTTTTATTTGCTGGCTCATTATCATCTGCGGTGTAATAGTACCTGAGTTCGACAGATTCCTTGTATCTTTTTGATGGTTGGGATCCACTCCAAATTTTCTTTGAAAATATTCTTGTTGCTCCGGGCGGTCAATAAACGGTGGATCTGTCGAAAGAATTTTGCGCACAGAGTTTCTTTTTTCCGGAATAATTCGCAAAGCTCTGTCTTCGTCACTTCGTAACGCAAGTTGTGTATATTCGATCCAATTGACAAATGTATTGGCTGTATCGCGCAATTTATTGTAAGGCAGATCAGTCTTGGGTGACGCGACTCTTTGTGAAAGGACATCCGCAAAATCTAATGACAAAATAAAATTTGAAGACTCACGGTACTGCAAAATTTTGTTCTTTACCATACTATAGCAAGCATCTGTTTCGTCGATTGCTTCCACAATGACAACATTTGCTATTTCTTCTTCGGTCAAAAAACCTATGCTTTGATCGGAAAGCAATTTAAGCAAGAAACGGAATGGCCGTATCCTAAATCGAGGGGAGACCGCTACGCCCCTTCTGATAGAAAATGCAGATGGAAACTGGTATTTTAGAATTTGATTCGTAAGGATCCTTACAGGAGAATCTCCTGCCAAAATTGCTTCACCAGCAAGTGTAAGCTTTATTTGGCCAGTCGATTCCTGCGTAAAAATCAACCCCAAACTCAAAAGCCATGCATAGTATGTCCTTGCTCCTCCGCCACCATGATCCCTTCGCTCACCGATACGCTTAATCCCTGCCTCTTCAAGTGCCTCTTCCAAGGAAAGATGAACATCTCTTTGTCCATGCCATTCTTGATCAAGAGATATCCCCGCAAACGTCGCTAAAGTTTCTGGTATAGAATTAAGGCGTCTTTTCGGACGTGTAACCCACCAGTGATCTATCATTTGCGACAAAAACCTCCATGCTACTATATTAGAAGAACTAAAAAATTCCTAAAATAATGTTCGTCACAACCCTAGTTAATGTCACATTTGTAAGGCTATAATCGGCTAAATATTTTTCTGTTAATTGGGTCGAGCTCTGCTAAGCTTTCAAAGCGAGAAGAATACATTCACAAATCCTCATGATTATTCGCAAATATTCGGTTCAATCCACTCATAGTCAATTCCCGCAAAACTCCGCAATAATGCCTCAAAGATAATGCGTGCTCCTTTGCATGGCACAGCCATACCTATTTGTTTTCTCACACTTTCTTTTGACCCTTGAAAAACATAGGTATCAGGAAATGTTTGCAATCTGGCCCTTTCTCTATTTGTAAGAGCTCGCGGTTCAGACCAATGATAAATATGTGTTCCACCGCCACCACTACCAGTTACTGTGTATGCCGGTTTAGAGGGGTCCAATCTTTTATATATCTGGCTAATTTTTGCACCAAGAACATTTAAACGTAATTCTTCTGGCAAACTTGCTGTAAAAGCATTCTCTCCCGGTTTGATATATTCTAAGCGTCTCACAACTGTTTCGGATTGTTTTGTTTTTTCGTTGTTATGCGCATTAGATGGGATAGGTGGATTTTCTATAGCTGTTCCACACGAGTTATCTATGTATGCATAAGGAGCTGGAGATGGAACCCTATAGGTGACGTTAATATCATTGCGTATCCCGATAATAATAATTCTATGTCTCGCTTGCGGAACACCGTATCTTTCAAACTTATACAGATGAGGAACAACTGTATAGCCCGCGCCCCTAAGTTCCTCAAGAATTTGTGCAAATGCGGTCCCATCATTTGCTTTCCGCAATCCCCCAACATTTTCGGCCAAAAACCATTGCGGTTTATAAATTTTGAGGGTTTCCACTCCATATAAATACAAAGGCCCATATACTCCATCCATGCCAAGTTGCTCCCCCACTACGCTGAAGTCGTTGCAGGGAAAACCAAATGCAAGCGCATCAATAGGCTCAAGAGACGTTAAATCAAGAGTACGTATGTCTTCGTGAATCACTGTTTCCGGCGCCTGCGGGCAAATATTCTGGACATATGTTTTGCAGGTATCTCGATCATAATCAGTTGCCCACTGGTGTTCGATGCTATATGAAACATCCTCTATTTTTGCAGTCATGGCACCATAAGCAATACCACCAGGCCCGCAAAAAAGTTCTCCTAATTTAAAAACAGGCATAATACCCCTCCGTATGGTTTACAGAACAATCAAATTATTACTAAATCTTGAGAACATTTGCCCATAATTAGCACAGCTCTACATATGCTCGCTTTTACAATTATACTATTACTTACCACATTTTGGCATGCGCAGCGCTCGTATGCAGGTGGATCTTCCCCGTGGCCTCTACCAGGTTCGCGTTTTCTGATACACAACGAAATTTATATATTGAGAGGGGGTGATATATTCGCAAATTCGTGTAAAATATAAACGTAAGTTTTTGCTTCTCTCCCGCATTCTCTTATGTGGGTTATATGGGTTTGGCAGTACGAAACTATCGGAATTTTAGAATCAAGAACATTGAAGCTTCTTCGTTGCGGGAGAACAAAGAGAATTTGATGTTTTATCAATTATAAGACATAGGAAGTTTATGGAGGTAATTTTATGACCACCTATATGCATCATTTCCTCTCCAATGTTATTGTGCGTGCGGACTTTGTTCCAGCTCCAAATAGTGCATTATTTGAAGTGGGGCATACGTTGCAAAACAAATGTATGGAATTCTTTCCTATAGTGGAACTACGCAATGGACAGGCACAGGAAGTCACCTTTGATCTAGCCACAGGACAATCACAGCTCAAACATTCTTTGGTGCAAGAATGGCATTTTTTCAGCGCTGATAGGTCACATGAGCTCACAATGACACAATCGTTTTTAGTTCTTGAATCAAGAAATTACTCTAATTTTGAAAAATTTAAAGGTCCATTTCAAGTAATTTTAGAAAAATACTTAGAAATATTCCAAGATAAAAAAATTAGCAGAATTGGGTTGCGATATATAGATACGATTGATTTAAAGGACGATAAAACTAAGAAAACGAACTGGCACCAATATTGGTCAAAGTATATTTCTAGCAAACTGCTTGGAAATTTAGAATTTGTGAAAGATGACGACAAAAAACTCACTAGACAAATGAATCTGCTTGAACTAAACTATGAGCGTTTTCATTTAAAATTTCAATATGGGATATTTAATGAAGACTATCCTGCTCCAGTAAAAAAACAAATATTTATACTAGACACAGACACTTCAACCTCTGGGATTATTTCTTTAGAAGAAATACCAGATTTATTGAAAATTTTTCACGATAAAGCCTCTAATTTGTTTGAAATATCTATAAAAGAACCTCTAAGACGTAAAATGGGAGTAGTAAAATATAATGGATAAAAATACGCCGTGGGATGAAATATTAAAACCAGAAGATAAAAACCCAAAAAATGATTTTTTTAAAAATAATGACTTTAAACCTGAAAAATATGCATTAGGAAAACCTAGTTACGTAATAATAAAAAGGAAAATAATAAATGATACAAGTGAAGAAGAATTTTGACGAATGTAAAAGAATTCAACAAGGTGACATTATAGCAGAAGTAGAATTTTTGGAAAAAGTTTATGAAGATGCCGAAACCATAACTATCCAAAAAATTCTTTTCCCCACTGTGATTACTTTAACACAGGATTGTGATTTAACTTGGGACTATGATACCAGAGAAAAAACAGAAACGACTGAGAACCATGACAAGCAACTTGTATCGGCCATAGTTGCGCCATTATATAATTATGAACACTTTATGATAGGTGAACATTTAAGCGATTTAAACAGACGCATGACAAAGTTTCCCGCAAAAAAAGACAGCACTATTAATAATAATTTACGTAAAAATGAAATTCCCAGATATCATTATTTGGAATTCGATGAAAATATTCAATTTTCCAACTCCGTAATAGATTTTAAACATTATTTTTCTGTAGACATCGATTATTTATTACAAAAAAAAGCGCATAATTATATTTTTTCCGTGGAACCAATATACAGAGAACATATTTTGCAGAGATTTGCGAATTATATTTCTCGAATAGGATTACCGTAAAAATAACAAAACTCAACCGTAAATAGTTTAATAATTTAATATTACGAGCGTTGCCTTATAGTATTTTAAAAAACATACAAAAATATACATATTAACAACAAACACAACAACGCTCCATAAGTATCCCCTAAAATCTCTTTCTTTTCGTGCAGTCCACGTTTTTAGCGGGCACAATTGTTGAATTTATTGTTTTTTCACTACTTTTCCGATAACGAAGCGTCATGCTTCTCACACGCAACAACTCTCCTAAAATTTTTATAATCCTACAGCGCTTATTCTACGTCCAAGTATCCCCCCTCTTTTTCTTTCACTTCTTTTTCCAACGCGACAAATCGGTCGAAATCGCTCTCGAACAAACTATCTTGTGTTATGCGGTATTTTTCAAATTCACTTTCGGCAAATTCTCTGGCAAGTTCGGTTGAAACCTTTCCTGTGTCCTGCAATATATCGCGGTCCGCCATTTCCAGAAATCGATTGAGGCGCGTTTCCCAGTCTGCCATCGTCATCGGGATATTGCGAAGCGCCATCAGCTCCGCTATGTCCAGATATGCGGAGACGATGCGCCCCAACTGGCGCAACTCCAATTCGGATAGGTAGTTCTTCGCGACAGTCACGTCGTATTTTTGTATTTTGCCGGCGGGCGCAGCGTCCCATGTGGTCAGCCCCATGTGCTCTTTTTCAGCGTCTGCGCGTTTCATGATGAGTTCGGCGGCAGTATGTCCGTGGATTGCCCAATGGAGTTTGTTCTGCACGGCGGCGAAGAAGCGTTTCGTGGAGGCTGCCGTGGTGTCGTAATCAATAGAGGTCGCGTAAATATCTGTGATCTTCTGGTAGAATTTCCGCTCAGACATTCGAATTTCACGGATTACTTCCAGTTGTTTTTCAAAGTATTCTTTCGTCAGAATGGAGCCGTTGTTCTTCAGACGATCGACGTCCATCGCCCAACCTTGGATGGTATAGTCCTTGACAATCTGGTTCGCCCATTTGCGGAACTGCACGGCGCGTTCGTTGTTGACTTTGAAGCCGACAGCGATGATCATTTGCAGATTATAATGCTCCACTTCACGTGAAACCTTCCTATCACCTTCTTTTTGAACTATTAAGTATTTCTTAATAGTTGCTTCCCGTGTCAATTCATTGTCATCAAAGATTTTTTTCAAGTGCTGATTGATTGCCGCAATCGTGACGTCATACAACTCCGCCATCATCTTCTGTGTCAACCATACGTTCTCGTCTTCATAGCGCATTTCCACGCTGAGCTCGCTATCGCCGGAAGCAGCAGCAAAGGTAAGGTATTCCGCCGCACTGCTTCGAATTGTGATTTGGTTCTGTCGTTTCTTCTTCATTAGGTCGCCCTCAGTTCGTTCCCAAAATTATGCCGTCGCATGTCTGCGTATCTCCTATAACCACAATGTACATATTCTAAATTTAATTATACATATAGATTCCAATAAATCAACCAAAAAGCTAATTGATTTGCCGGCACTCCTATTTTTAAAATGGCAACACCTTCTATAAACGCGAGTGTAATGCTGTTGGCATTACGTTAGAGCGAAGAAAAATGCGGGAATTCTGAAATGCATAGATCACCACGTCGGCTGCGCCTCCTCGTGATGACAAGATAAAAAAAAGCGGCGATAACGTGCAAAGAGCGCAGTAACATGCAGAGAGCGGATTCGAAGACGTATTTCGTCCATACTTCGAGAATCCGCTCTCAAATGTTACAAAGCTATTTGTGCGTTAGGATTGCGTTCCTAGTGGACGCGACTCCCAACCGGAATACTATCATCCATCACAGTCAGCAGTGTCAGTACCTCTTTCGTCGTATCCGGGCTTTCCGCTGCAAGCAGCATACCATTGCTCACAACCCCTCTAAATTTCGCGGGTTTCAAATTCACGAGCACGACGATTTTTTTGCCTTCGAGCTCTTCGGGTTTGTAGAATTCGCGGATGCTGGAGACGATCGCGCGTTTTTCGTAGCCCAGGTCCAAATGCAGCACGTAGAGTTTGTCCGCTTTGGGCACGACTTCTACTTTTTCGACGAGCGCGACGCGGAATTCGAGTTTGCCGAAGTCGTCGTATTCGATTTCAGGTTCGTGGTCGTCAAAGTTAAAAAATGCTGTTGGGTTCGCTGCCGCGCGTTTTTCCTGGTCGCGTTTTTCTTTTTCTGCCTTCCATTTTTCGATGTCGATGCGCGGGAATAGGATGCTGCCTTTGGCGATTTTCACGGGCGCTTCGAGCGCGCCCCATTTCCAGTTCGCGCGTCCGCCGTCGAGCGGGTTGCCCGCGAGCCCGAGCTGCGCCCAGATGTTGGCGGCCGTTTCGGGCATGAAGGGCGCGACTTGTACCGCGGCGAGGCGCAGGGATTCCCACAGCGTGCGGAGCACCGCGTCAAGGCGTTCCACTTCGCCGTCTTTGCCGAGTTTCCAGGGCTGCGTTTCGTCGATGTATTTGTTGGCCCTTCCGATGAAGTTCCAGAGGCTTTTCAGCGCTTCGTCGAACGCAAAGCGGTCCATGAGCGCCGTCATTTCGGCGGCGGTCGCATTCGCCAGGTCTTCGATCTCTTTGTCAAGTTCCGTCGCTTTGTAGGAAGCGGGGAGGTTGCCTTCGCGGTATTTATCGATCATCTGGAGGCTGCGGCTCAGCAGGTTTCCGATGTCGTTCGCAAGGTCGGAGTTGATGCGCTGCGCCATCGCGAGTTCAGAGAAGTCTCCGTCGTTGCCGAACGGAACTTCGCGCAGCACGAAGTAGCGGAACGCGTCCACACCGTAGAGGCCCGCCATTTCAAACGGGTCGACGACGTTGCCGACGGATTTTGACATTTTTGCGCCTTCGACGGTCCACCAGCCGTGCGCGAACACTTTGACGGGCGGGTTGACGCCGAGCGCCATGAGCATCGCGGGCCAGATTACACAGTGGAAGCGAATGATGTCTTTGCCGACCAGGTGGTGCACGACGGGCCAGAACGTCTCCCATTTGCCGCCCTTTTCGGGGAAGTCGAGCGCGGAGAGGTAGTTAATGAGCGCGTCGAACCAGACGTAGATGACGTGTTTGTCGTCGCCGGGAAGCGGGATGCCCCAGGAGAGCGTCGTGCGCGAGACGGACTGGTCGCGGAGGCCGCTTTTGATGAAGCTCACGATCTCGTTGTAGCGCGATTTCGGCATGATCGCGTCGGGGTTTTCTTCGTAGTATTTGAGCAGGGGCTCCGCGTATTTCGAAAGTTTGAAGAAGTAAGTCTCTTCGGTCATTTTCGTGAGCGGGCGTTTGCAGTCGGGACACGTGTTGCCTTCCCCGATCTGCGCTTCGGGCACGTAGGTCTCGCAGGGCACGCAGTACCAGCCCTCGTACTCCCCTTTGTAGATGTCGCCCTGTTCGATCAGTCTGCGGAAGACTTCCTGCACAACTTTCTCGTGGCGCGGTTCGGTGGTGCGGATGAAATCGTCGTTTGAGATATTAAGCGTTTTCCAGAGACGCTGGAAATTCTGGACGACTTCGTCGCACAGTTGCTGCGGCGTGATGCCGCGCGCGTCTGCGGCGGTCTGTATCTTCTGGCCGTGCTCGTCAGTGCCGGTCAGGAACCAGGTTTTCTCTCCCGCGGATTTGTGCCAGCGCGCGAGCACGTCCGCTGCGATGGTCGTGTAGGCGTGGCCGATGTGCGGCACGTCGTTGACGTAATAGATCGGTGTGGTGATATAAAAATTTTTGTCTGACATTTATTCTGCCTCCCCGGTACAGTTCTCGAGAATGTACCGTTTTATCCGGTTTCGGGGTATACAATACCTCACTGCGAGCAAGTTTGCAACATTTTTCGTCGATTCTCCCGCGCGGCACATTTTTTGCGCCTCGGCCATCCAGACGGAATCGTCGGCGACATTCTCGGATTCGGCCGCTCCTTCTATAACGCAGACGAATTCGCCTTTGATTTTTTCTTCGGGCATCGCGTCCGCGAACGAGAGCAGGCTTGCGCGTATCGTTTCCTGATGAATTTTGGAAATCTCGCGCACGAGCGCCGCGCGGCGGTCGCCCAGCACTTCTCCCATGAGCGCGAGTTCTTTGATCAGTTTGTGGGGGGAAAGATAGAAAACGAGCGTCGCGGGAATATTTTTTACCGCTTCAAGCTGCGATTTTTTTTCTTCTTTTCCGCCTTTTAAAAAGCCGACGAAGCAGAAATTTTCCATTTCGAACCCGGATAAAAGCAAGGCGGGCAAAAGCGCGTTCGCGCCGGGCAGGACGTCGTAAGGCAGCCCTTTTTCGATCACGGCTTTTGCGATTACGCCGCCGGGGTCGGAGAGGCCGGGCGTGCCTGCGTCGGAGACGAGCGCCACGGTCTCGCCTTTTTCGATGCGTTCGATCAGTTGGTCGACGCGCGCGAGTTCGTTGTGTTCGTGATAGGAAATCAGCGGCTTTTTGATCTCAAAATGGTTGAGCAGTTTGAGCGTGCGGCGCGTGTCTTCGCACGCGATCACGTCGGCTTCGCGCAGTGCGCGCAGTCCGCGGAGCGTCATGTCCTCAAGATTGCCGATCGGCGTCGGCACGATGATAAGCGGCATTTATTCTCCCTCGCTCTCGCTGATTTTGTAGGCTTCGAGCAGTTCTGGCGTGTCGGCGCCCTGTCCGTCTTTGACAAAAAGCGGCGGATTTACGATCACTCCGCTGCTGGCGGCGCGCATTGCCTCCACCAATACGACCGTGGCGTTCGCCCCCGGTTTGGGGTGCACGGACTGCATGATTTTGGGCGCGATATTGTTGGCCTCAAGCAATGTAAACAGCTCAGCCAGCCTGCCTGCGCGCAGCACGATATCAAGTTTCCCTTTGTTTTTTAGAAGATAGCGCGCGGCTAGAACGATGTCCGAAAGCGTGCACTGTGCGCCGTGCAATGCGGTCGCGCGTGCGTCCGACGGGCTTGCGTTCGAACGATTCGGTTCGTCGTAGGGCGGGTTGACCACGATGCGGTCGAAGACCTGCGGCTGCCAGTTTTTTTTATGACCGCGGATGTCCATGACCTGGAATGCCGTCATTTCGTCCAGCGCGTTAAAAGCGGCGTTTTCCTTCGCGAGTTCAATCAGGTGCGGCTGGATGTCCACGCCCGTCACGGCGTATCCCCGTTTCGCAAGGATCAGGGAGACCGCGCCGTGCGCACAGCCGATTTCCAGGATGCGCTCGCTATTTTTGGGCCGCGCGAAGTGCGCGAGCAGGATCGTGTCCAGGTTGACGCGAAGCCCCTCTTTTTCGGCGGGCTGTTTGATTTTCAAAACGCCGTAGAGCAGGTCTTCCCGCTTTTCCATCGCTATGCCCAGTCGTCCAGTTTTACACCGATAACCTGCGAGAGTCCCGGCTCCTGCAGCGTGACGCCGTAGAGAACGTCCGCGCGTTCCATCGTCACGCGCCGGTGCGTCATCGCCAGAATTTGCCTGTTTTTCGCGTACTCTTTCGCGAGCTCCGCAAAGCGCCGCAAGTTAACTTCGTCAAGCGCGGCGTCCACTTCGTCCAAAACGGCCAATGGGCAGTTTGCGACTTCCATGGATGCAAACAAAAGAGAAATCGCGGCAAGCGACTGTTCCCCGCCTGAAAGCTGGTTAATCCCCTGCGGGTGTTTCCCGGGCGGGCGGGCGACGACGTCGACCCCCGTATCCCAGATCGTTTCGCCATCCAGCATTTCGAGGTGCGCTTCCCCACCGCCGAACAGGTGCTGGAAGAGCGTACAGAAGCGCGCGTCCACTTCCTGCAGGTTGTCACTGAAGACTTTGTGCGCCTGCGCATCCGCTTCCTGGATCAGGCGTTCGAGCTCCGTCGCGCTGTTTCGCACGTCGTCGAGCTCTTCGCCGAGAAACGCGAGGCGATCGCGCAGGTTTCTGTCCTCGGAGAGTACGCCCATATCGACTTCGCCGAACGCCTTGATCTTGCGATCGCCGTCCCGAATTTTTTTGCGCAGTTCTTCCAGATTCACGTCGTCCGGCAGAACGTCCGGGCCGGGATAGGGATACTGCTCTTCCCAGGTGTTAAGGAGCTCTTCCAGTTCGCGCTCCGTCTCGCCCTTTTTCGCATCGAGCCGCGTGAACGCGTCCATGTCCGTGCGCGCTTTGGCCTCGGCGTTCGCCTGCCGTTTGCGCATATATTCGCGGCGCGACTCAAGTTTCGAGAAGCCGCCGACGTGTTTGTCGATCTCTTCGACCAACCGTTTTTTGCGTTCGTGGATTTCGAGGCAGCCTTTGCCAACGCGACCGAGGTTCGCGCGCTCGAGCACGCAGCGCTGGTCAAGCTCCGATATTTCTTCGTCGAGGCTCCAGACTTTGCGCTCTTCTGTGCGTATTTCAGTGCTCACGCGCTCCATGAGCGCGAAGCCGGAACGCATGCGCTCCGCCGCCACGGCGACTTCCGCGCGCAGGCGCTCACGCTCCTCAATCAGCTTGCTGTCGTCCTCGATGGTCGACGGCCTGTTCCACTTCTCTTCGAGTTCCGCCAGCGCGGCAAGCGTATTTTTATGCTGGACGCCGGATTCCTTGAGCGTTTCCAGAATGCGGCCGCGCTCGCCCGCCATGCGTTTTTCCTCTTTTGTGATGGATTCCCGCTGGTCCATGAGTAGCGCGACGCGTCCGTCCAGTTCGCGGATCTGGCGCGTGTAGACTTCTTTTTTCTCGGAGACTTCGAGTTCTTCCGCTTCGGATTTTTTGAATTCCGCGTCGAGCTTTTCCGCCGCTTCTTTTGTTCTTGCTGCCTCTTTTTCTAAAATCGCGAGCTGCGATTTCATCTCAATCGACTTGCCCTGTTTTACGTTACGACCGCCGGAGACGGTGCCGCCCGGCTGGAATACGTCGCCCTCGAGCGTTGCGACGGGCCCGCGGAAGCCGGAGCGCACGAGCCCCTGCCCGACCGCGTAGTTTTCGACGATCAGAAGGTCGCCCATAATTTGCTGAATCGCGGGCAGCCAGTGATTTTCTACGGTGACTAGGTCAATCGCCCAGCCGACTACGCCACCGGAGGGGAGCCTGTGTCCTTTATCCGGGAAACGCGGTTTGCAGCGTTCAAGCGGCAGGAAGGTTGCGCGCCCGGCCGAGTTTACTTTGAGCATATCGATGCAGCGTCCCGCTTCTTCCAGGTCTTCAACGAGCAGTTGGTACGCCCTGCTGCCAAGATAGGCTTCGAGCGCCAAAGAAAGTTTCGTATCGCAGGTAAAAACGTCGATTACGGCGCGCGGCGCGGCGTTGAGCCTGTTCAGCTTCGCGGCCGAGAGCAAGTACTGTACGGGGCGCGGGTAAAGCTCCGACTGCACGGCGTCCGTAACGTCGTTGAATTTCGAGCGCGCCTGCTGCGCTTCGCGCCTTGCCCGCTGCAGTTCGGCAGCCAGGGTTTGGCATTTCGCGTACAGTTCCGTGTGGCGCGTGACAAGCACGTTCTGCTCTTTCAGCAGAATGTCGCGGTTGTCTTCAAGGTCTTTAATCTGTGCGTCTATTTCTTTTTTCTGGTCCGGCGCCTCGCTCTTTTTTGTGCGCAGGTCGAGCAGGTCTTTGCCGAGGAATTCCAGGCGCGCGCGAATCTGCTGCAGCTCCGCCTCAAGATTTCCCTTTTCTTTGTTCCACTCGGCGCGCTGCTCTTTTTCCTTCTCGCGCAGCTCGTTATATTCCTGCCATTTTTTCTCGACCGCGTCCAGTTTTTTCTGCGTTTCGTCGAGGCCTGACTTCGCTTTTTTATTTTCGTCGTCGCTCTTTTTCTGTTCGCTCAGGAGCCCGTCCAGATGTTTTTTCGCACTTTCGCGCTCGAGCCGTGCCTGAATCAGGCGCGCGTTCGAGGTCATCAGCGTGTTCGCGGAGGCGTATCCGGATTTCGTCAGCGTGCTGAACTGGTTTCTGCACTGCTCCAGCTCCCATGTCTGCTGCTGCCGCATCTGCGAAATTTTTGTAAGCTCCGCTTCTAGCGTGTCGATGCCGTGCTGCCAGAGCCGCGACCAGCGCATGAGGTTCTTCCGCTGCTGCTCCGCCTCCAGGAGCTCCGCGCGGATTTTTTCCAGCATTTCTTCGGCGCGCGCGCGGCGCATCCAGTAGAGCAGTTTACGCTCGTCTTCCAATGTATCCAGGATTTCGCGCAGCTGCGCGGCACGCGCGACTTCGGGCGCGATTTCTTCGCGCCGCGCGGTGAGCTCGGACATGAACGTCCGCAGTCTTTCATATTCTTCTTTGACTGTCACGAGGCGGTCCGCCGCGTCCGTCCGGCGTTTTCTGTAAACGTCGATGCCGAACAGCGATTCCAAACGCATACGGCGCGCAAGCGGCCGCTCCTGTATGACTTCAGCCACTTCTCCCTGGCCTATAAAGGCAAACTTGATCCCGTCCAGGTTCCACTCCCGTTTGGTCTGGTCCAACTCCGTCAGCGTCCTGCGCACGTTGTCGACCATCAGCAGCGTGTTGCCGTCAGGCGCCATCACGCGGCGCTTGATGTTGCAGGTGCGGTCTTCGTCCCGTATCTGGAGCAGGACCTCTCCTTCTTTTGCGGTGGGCAGGCTGATCGACCCCTGAAAGAGCAGATCGCTCTGGCGCGAAATACGCAGCCGTCCCGCGTGGCTGTCGCCAAGCGACCAGCGCAGCGCGTCAAGCAGGTTGCTCTTTCCGCTGCCATTTGGGCCGACGATCGCCGTGAAGCCGGAGGAAAGGATGAGGTCGTGCGAGCCGCCGAAGCTTTTAAAGCCCTTAAGCTGAAGACGTCCGATGTACAACGGCCCATCCCTCCTTTTTCTGCAACGCTCCTACGCGATGCTCCACGTGCGCCAGGCTGCCCTGGCAGTCAAGACGATACTTGCCCCAAGAGAAATCCGGGCAGCCGCGGATGAATATGCGCCGCTCGAATTCTTCCTCCCAGAGCAGGAGAAACGTTTCGGCAATATAATTTGCGATTGTGGGATATGCTTCCAGAAGAAGCGCTTCGGAACGCGTCGAGGACGTGACCTTGCGGATGAAGCGTTTGACCTGCATCGCGACGCTCTCCTCTTTTGCGACCCAGCCGAGCCCGCCGCAGAACGGGCAGCCGCGGCTTAGCGCCGAGCGTACGTCGCTGCGCGCACGTTTTCGCGTGATTTCAACCAGCCCCAGGCCGGTCACGCCGTATACGCGCGCTTTATAACGGTCGGACTTGAACAGCTCCTGCAACTGATGGATCAGGTTGTTTTTCTCTTCTTCGGACGTCATATCGATAAAGTCAATGACGACGATGCCGCCGATCGCGCGCAAACGCAGCTGGCGCGTGATCTCGACCGCCGCCTCCATGTTCGTTTTGAACACGGTGTCGTTCAGGTTTTTGGAGCCGATAAACTTGCCCGTGTTGACGTCGATGACGGTCAGGGCTTCCGTCTGGTCGATGACAAGATACGCGCCGGACGAAAGCCAGACCTTTCTATCCTGAAGCTCCATGATCTGGTTTTCTACGTTGTAGACCTCAAAAAGCGGCGTCCGACTTTTGTAATAGTTCACTTCGATCGATTTATCGGCAAAGAAACGCCGGATGAACTGTTCGATGTTTTCCTTGTCTTCTTCCGTATCGACGACGATTTCGTCGATCTCCTCCGTCAGCTCGTCGCGCATGACGCGCTCCAGTAGCCCGAGGTCTTTATGGATCAGGCAGGGTGCGCTGTTTTTCGCGGCGTTGTGCTGAATCGTTTTCCACTGCGCCATCAGCTCGTTCACGTCCGCGATTAGGTTTTCCTCGTCGCAGCCCTCCGCGACGGTCCTGATGATGAGACCGTATCCTTCGGGGCGCACCCCTTTCAGAATGTGCCGGAGGCGCGCGCGCTCTTCTTCGTCTTCAATGCGTTTGGATACACCGGTTTCGTGCCCGCCGGGAATCAGGACCATATACCGCCCCGCGAGCGATACGCGCGGCGATACGCGCGCGCCTTTTCCCTTGCGCGCATTTTTCACGACTTGCACGAGCATTTCCATGCCGGCTTTGACTTCTATACCGTGCACGTCGTCGAGATAAAGAAAGCCGTTGCGCCCGTCGCCAAGATTTAAAAAGGCCGAGTTCATCCCGGGCAGGACGCTGTCGACGCGCGCCTTGTATATTTCGCCGGTGCGCTGGTTTTCAAGCATCCGTTCTATGAAAAAGTCATAGAGCTTGCCGCGTTCGTCGAGGATCGCAATCCGCGTCTCCTCGGGGTCGATTAAATTTGCGATAATTTTTTTTCCGCTGCCGTTCGCCATCTTCTACACCTCACATCCAACAAGCGGGAGTATTTCTTTCGTGAAGGGATCCCAGGTCCCGACCCGTTCGCGCACGAGGCGCACATCAGGCCAGCCGTCCACGATACCTTTTTCTTTGAGGCTCCGGACGAGGTTGCCCGCGCCGCAGTGTTCCAGGTCGCCGACGACAAGCGAGATTTCGCCGTCCAGAAGCGACGAGGAGAAAAGTTCGCCCGTTCGCCCGACTTCCTCTTCCAGCACCGCAAGCGCCTCCGCGCCAAGGGGTGATTTCACGCTCGAAATCCGATACAGCGCGGCTGTGGCAAGTTTTGCCAGCGACGTGCCCTCCACTTCCGCATACTTCAATATCTTTAAGCCTTCCGGCAATTTTTCATTCCATTTTTCAAAACTATTTGCATCCCAGTCGTTGAACCAAAACTCCGCGGGCTCGTCCAATCCCACAACGCCAATCGCAAGCGGCGGGCCAAGGCTGATATGCGGATGCGGGGAAAATCCCTGCGTAAATTCCTGCGAGAGCCCGGCGCGTCTTGCCGCGCGCGAAAAAATAATCGGCAGGTCGACGTGATTGACAAACGTGAACCACCCAAGCTTTTCAAAAACGATCCTAATTCGCATAACGTGAGCACCTCTGGACGGAAGTCCTGCCCTGCCATCCGCACAGGTTACAATCCGCGTCGCGGCAATCCGGCGTAATCAGGGTCTGGATCGCGCGTGCGCGTTCGAGTAAGAGATAATCTTTTGAAACGCCCGCATCGATATGATCCCAGGGCAGTTTTTCATCTAACTTGCGCTCTCTGCACGCATAATGATTCGGGTCGATGTCAAGATCGTCAAAAACAGCCGCCCAACGATTGAAGTCGAATGTCTCCGTCCAGCCATCGAAACGCGCGCCGCGTCTCCACGCCTCTTCGATCGCGACTGCCAGCCGCGCGTCGCCGCGCGCGAAGACGCCCTCAAGGAAGGTTTGCTCTGGCTCGTGATAGGAAAGACTGACTTTGCGGTTATTGATTTTGTTCTTCACCCAGCGGCCGCGTTCGCGCAGCGCAAGGCGATCGAGCTGCGCTTCCCACTGAAACGGCGTGTGCGCCTTCGGCACAAACCCGGCCAGCGACGCGTTCACATCGCCGCGGCGTTTGTGTTTCCGTGCGATCGAAACCGCTTTATTGCAAATTTCAAGAATGCCTTCCAGGTCCTCTTCCGTTTCGGTCGGGAGCCCCATCATAAAATAGAGCTTGACGCGGTCCCAGCCAGCCGCAAAAGTGGACTCAAGCGCCGCGTCGATGTCTTCGTCCGTAACGCCCTTGTTGATGACATTGCGCAGACGCTGCGTGCCCGCCTCGGGCGCAAAAGTGAGGCCGCCCTTACGAATCGCCTCGAGTTCCGCGGCCATATCAACGGAAAACGCGTCGACGCGCAGGCTCGGCAGGCTCAGCTTGATCTGGTTTTCGCGCAGAATCGGCTCAAATCGCCGCAGCACTTCGCGCAGATAAGTCCAGTCACAAGTCGCAAGCGACAGCAGCCCGACTTCTTCCCAGCCCGTATAGCGAAGAAGTTCCTTCACCTGCTCCACGACGGAATCTGCGCTCCGTTCGCGCAAAGGACGGTCGATCATGCCCGCCTGGCAGAAGCGGCAGCCGCGCGTACAGCCTTTGAAGACCTGTACCGCGACGCGGTCGTGTACGATGCCTGTGTTCGGCACAATCATTTTTGAGTGATAAAACGCCTGATCCGGGTCCTCCACGATTCGCCTGCGAACGGGTTTCTCCGGCGGAAGGAGCGGCACGTAAACGCCCTCGAGTTTTGAGAGCGCGTCCAGTTTTTCCGCGCGCGGGCGACCTTTTAATCCATGCAGGACCGCCAGCGCTTCCGGGACCAGGACCTCGCCGTCGCCAATCATAAACGCGTCGATAAACGGGGCGACGGGTTCCGGGGAAAGCGCGCCCGGGCCTCCCGCAAGCACGATAGGGTCGTTCTCGCCGCGATCTTTTGAACGCAGCGGCACACCGCCCAAATCGAGCATATTCAGGATGTTCGTATAGGAAAGTTCATACTGCAGCGTAAAGCCAATCGCGTCGAACTCCGAGATCGGCCTGCGGCTTTCCAACGCCCACAGCGGCGTACCGCTGGCACGCAATTGCGCCTCCATGTCTCCCCACGGCGCATAGACGCGTTCCGCATCTGCGTAGGGCAGTTCTTTTGTAAGCTGATAAAGGATTTGGTAACCGAGGTAGCTCATCCCAACTTCATAGACATCGGGAAAAGCGTAACAAATACGGACAAGGTCGGCGGGGACATCCTTGACTGGACCGCTTCCCCACTCGCCGCCGATATATCTGGACGGACGTTTTACGCCAGCCAGAATGGAGCGCCTAGGGTCTCCCTGCAGGTGCTTCGGCATGATTCGTTGCCTCCTGGATGCGGCTGCGCCCCAAAGAAGCGTGCCCACACCTAAATTTTTATATTATTTCCGAACCGGGTCCGGACATAATAGACATATTTCGAGTGACAGATCTTAGAAACGGTCTTCGTGCGACATAACGAAAATGCTTTGTACAATCGCGAGCGCGATTACCACGGAGAGCAGCGCACTGCCGCCGTAACTAAAAAGCGGGAGCGGCAGGCCAGTAACGGGCGCCAGCCCCATGCTCATCATGACGCTCTCGGTCATCTGGAACCATATCCATGCCGCAATCGCGACGCAATAGAGTTTCGCCTTTATATCTTTCGTATATTTCGCCGTACTTATTATCCTCCAAAGTAGCAAAGCAAACAACAGCAAAACTACGGCGCATCCAATAAATCCAAATTCTTCCGCAAAGACGCTGAAAATAAAATCCGTGTGCGGCTCCGGCAAAAAGTGCAGTTTCCCCTGCGTACCGTGCATGAAGCCCTTGCCGAAAAGCCCGCCCGAGCCAAGCGCGATGCGGGACTGAATGACGTTATATCCCGCGCCCTGCGGATCGATATAGGGATCGAAAAAAATCAGGATCCTCGTCCTCTGATAGGGCTGCAGCATAAAAAACAGGGGCGGCAGCATCGCAAGCCCGCCGAGGATCATCGCAGCAAGAAGCTTGTACGACATGCCCGCCGCCAGAATGACCGCAAACATCATTACGAAGTAAACAATCGAGCTGCCCAGATTCGGCTGCACAAGAATGACCATGATCGTGACGCCGGACAGCAGGAAGACCAAAAGGATATTTCTCCAGTTGGTCGGCGGCTTTATCGCGCAAACGTGCGCAAGCATCATTGCAAAAGCGACTTTGCCCAGCTCCGAAGGCTGGAAACGAAAGAAACCCAGGTTAAACCAACGCTGCGCACCCTTCGACGTGTACCCCACCGCTAGCAGAAGCACCAGCAGAAAGAGCGTAAGCACAAAGAAGGGCTTTGTCGCGACAAAAACATTTTTATAGCCGATGCGAAGGATCGCGATATAGAAAACCGCGCTGGCCGCGCCCCAAATAAGCTGCCTCGATCCATAGACCGAAACGCCCCCGGACATCGGGCTCGCACTGTAGACCGACATGCAGCCAAGGCCAAATAGCGCCAGCATGGCAAACAACATGGCGTAGTCGGTATATCTGCGGACTTCGCCCCACCTGCTGCCTTCCGGCATTATTTTTTCTTCTGCCCCCGAAGCGGACGGTTCATCGTTTTGAGCGGAATGTTCGCGACGAGCGCAACGGAACGGTTCTTACGCTCCAACTCCATCTCGATGCCTTTTTCGTCGATCTCCAGATACTTTTTAAGCGTCTTGATCATATCCACGCGAATATGCTCGAGCGTCTCCGGAGAGATGTCGTTCCTGTCGTGGATAAGGACGAGCTGAAGGCGTTCTTTCGCGATATTGCTGCTTTTTTCCCTGCCAAACAGTTTGGAGAAAAAGTCAAACATAGCGCCGCCTACTTTCCGCCGAACAGCCTGCGAAAGAAACCGACAGGCTCGGCCTTTAGTTCTAGGAAAGGTGTTTCTATGCCGCGAATACGGTTTGCGATATTCGCGAACGCTTTTGCCGCGAGCGAGTCGCCGGAAAACGTGAGCGGCTCCCCTTTGTTCGCGGAAATGACGATGCTTTCATCGTCGGGGATGACGCCGACCAGTTCGACCGCAAGGATATCGAGCACGTCCTGGATGTCGAGCATCTCCCCGCGTTTGACCATATCGGGGCGAATTCTGTTGATAATGAGGCGGATCGGCGCTTTTTCCATGGATTCAAGCAGGCCGATGATGCGGTCAGCGTCGCGCACGGCGGAAACTTCCGGCGTTACGACGACAAGTGCCTCATCCGCACCCGCTGCCGAGTTGCGGAATCCGGCCTCGATACCGGCGGGGCTGTCCACCAGCACGTAGTCGAATTCTTTTCTCAGCTCGTTGCAAAGCGCGGTCATCTGCTCGGAAGTCACGGCGTCTTTTGTACGCGATTGCGCCGTGGGAATCATAAAAAGGTTTTCGTTCCGTTTGTCCTTGATCATTGCCTGGTTCAGTCGGCAATTGCCTTCGATCACGTCCACAAGCGTATAAACGATTCGGTTTTCAAGGCCCATAATGACGTCGAGGTTACGCAGGCCCACGTCGCCGTCGATTGCAACGACCTTATGTCCGGCGCTTGCGAGCGCAACGGCCAAATTTGCGGTCGTGGTCGTTTTGCCGACGCCGCCCTTTCCGGATGTTACTACTATTACTCTGCAATCCAATTGACTCAACTCCTGCCTAAATTTATATCGCTGGCCATTCGCCGATCACGACTTCATCGCCGTTCACGGTCACGACGGCCGGATTTCCCCAGAAATGTGACTCTTTGTCCACGAGTCCCACTTTTCTTCCTATGCGAACCTGTCCCGACTCGAAAGAGCGCGCCGACACGGACATCGAATCGTCGCCGCCGCATCCCGCGTGCACAAGCCCTTTGAGCCACCCGAGCACGACAACATGCCCTGTGGCCAGAATCTCGGAGCCGGTGTTTGCGTGTCCGGCAACGATGACGTCTCCGTCATGTTCGATCTTCTGCCCGCCGCGCAGCGTACCGGTAAAGAGCAGCCCGCCCTGCGGCGCACGCGCGCCGCTGCCTTTCGGAGTCGCTTTCGGCTCCCCCGTTGGCAGTCCCACTTTTTTCAGCATATCCTGCGAAGCGCCGTCCAGTACGATCCAACTAACGACTTTGCACTCCGCGGGTTCGATAAAACGCTTGTAGATTTTCTCGATCAGGGTAAAGTCTACCTGCCGGCCGCGCATATCCATGACGACGCTGTTGCCCTTCAGCAGCTTGACGCCGCTATCGAGCAACTTGACAAAACCGTCCATCATGGCCGCTTCGTCCAACTCTTCGGGCACGATGCACTGAATCATCCCGCCCTGCCTGCCTTTTAACTGAACCATAAACAGAACACCTCTGACTGATAAAAACTTTATTGTGCAGCGCTGGTCTGTGCCTGCGGCGCTGGCTTCGGCTCGACGTATTTCGTGCCGTTTACAAGAAAATTCAACATTTTCCCCACCATCGGGCCCGTCACAGAAGATCCCGTTTTGCCCGCCTCCGCAATCGCGACAACCGCATATTTGGGGTTGTTTGCGGGCGCGTATCCGGCAAACCAGGCGTGGTCCTCTCCGTGCGCATTCTGCGCGGTACCCGTCTTGCCCGCGACCGCAACACCGTACTGGCTGGCACGGCGTCCTGTGCCGGAAGCGGTGACTTCCTGCAACCCGCGCTGCAAAATGTCGATGATTTCTTTTGAAATACCAAGGTCACGGTATTCGGGTTCTTTTTCTAGATTGACCTTCGGCGTAAATAGTTTACCACCATTTGCGATCGCTGCGTAAATCCTTGCGACCTGAAGCGGCGTCATTAGAACATACCCCTGTCCGATCGAATAATTGACGGTGTCGCCGCCATACCAGTTTTCTTTGATCCTGCGCTTTTTCCACGCAGGTCCTGCGATTGTACCGGTACTTTCTCCCGTGAGATCGACGCCGGTTCTCTCGCCTACACCGAACTTCTCCGCTGTCGCAATGAAACGGTCGATTCCCAGCCATGTCGCGACCTGATAGAAATAAACGTCGCAGGAGTCGCGGAGCGCTTTAATCACGTTTTCACTGCCGTGCCCATGCCGCTGCCAGCAGCGGAAACGCCTGTCGCCCAGTTCAAAATACCCGGGGCAGCGGACTGTCGTCGACGTCGAGACAACTTTGTGCTCCAGAACTGCGGAAGCCGTTACGACTTTAAATGTAGAAGCGGGCGGGTAAGCGCCGGAAATGGCGCGGTTCATCATCGGACGTTCCGCCTGGTCCAGCAGCTCAGTCCATTCCTTAGACGAAATGCCCCACGTGAGCGGGTTCGTGTCGTACGTCGGCGCGGAGAAAAGACAGACGATTGAGCCGTCTGTGATGTCCATCGCAACGATCGCGCCCCGGTAATGCTCCAGCAATTCCGCCGCGTAGCGCTGCGCCGTCAGATCGATTGTGAGTTTCATATCTTCGCCGCGCTCCGACTCCTGATAGCTGATCTCGCGCAAGCGGCGTCCTTTGGAATCGACTTCGATCACTTCCTGCCCCGCGTTGCCCTGGAGCTGCGTTTCATAGACGCCTTCGACGCCGTTTTTGCCGATCAGGTCACCGCCGCGGTAGCCAATACTTTTCCGTGTCTCGAGTTCCTCTTTCGTGATCTCCCCCACATATCCGATCACGTGCGCAGTGTAAGGCCCCGCAGGATACGTCCGGCGCCATACGGGGGAGACGAAAAGCGCTTCGTTAAAATCCTTGTCCATGACAAGCTCTGCAACCTGCGCAAGCGTCAAGTTTGAAGCCACTGTGATTGCGCGGTAGGGTGCGGAATATTGCTTTGCGACAAGCGCCTTGAGCTCTTCGCCCTCCATGGGAATCCCATTCCGCCGCAGAAGCGCGCAGATTTTTTCCACGTTCGCGCTCTGCTGGAGGTCGATCGGATAGCCGTTGATGTTGAACGTTCTGACGTTGACTGCGAGGGGTGCGCCGTTACGATCCGAGATGATTCCGCGCGGCGGCATAATCCGGATGATGCGCAGACGGTTGCGGGATGCAAGGCCGACATATTCGTCAACCGCTACGATCTGAAAAAAAACGAGTGCAGTAATAAGAAGGCCGAAGGTAAGGAAGATAAGCAGTTGCAGAAGGGTCAGGCGGCGTTCGACCTCCATACGGTCGTGCTGCTTAGACATGGCTGTTCGATGACCTCCAGAAGATCAAGCAGAGAATCACGAGCACGGGAACACTCATGAGCTGCTGCACGAGGAATTGTCGAATCGCAACCTGTGATTCGACATTCCAGAAGACATAGTGAAGAACGCCGGAAAGCGCCTGCGCCATCACGGCGTAGAACGCAAAAAGAATCGTCGTCCTGCCCTGCACGGGGGCTTTGTACCAGAAATAAGCCACCGCAGCAACGGCGCCTCCGTTGAACGCGGCAGTCAGCCCGGGCAGATTGGTCCAGCGGAAATCCCAAAACAGACCTCCGAAAAAAGCGATCCAAATCAGAATAATCTGCCGGTCTTTATGTTCCTGACGCAAAACGACGAGCAGAATCAGGGAGAGCAGGAAGATATCCGGCACCAGGAATATCCCCATGACGAAGACCTGAATAAAATCCTGCAGAAGCCAAAGCAGGGTCAGTAAAAACAGCATTACTGCACCCTCCTGCCGGTAAAAATTTCGACGCTATAAAGCTGTGTGAGGTGCGCCCCGGCCGAAAGCCTGATCTGCAAAAAGCCGTCTTTCGTGCCTTCTGTCGCAAGAATAGAGCCAATTGGAATCCCGGGCGGGATTAGCTCACTCATAAGCGAAGTCGAGACCGTCATGCCGCGTTTGAGTTCGCGATCTTCCGGTATAAACAGCAGTTGCAGGTTGCCCATATCGTCGCCGTTCACGACGCCCAGGTCCCGCGTTTCGTCGACAGCGGACGCCATAAGAAAAGAAGCTGAAGTAATGAGTTCGACCCAGCAATAATTATCTCCAACGCGCGAAACACGCCCCGCAAGGTGCCCGTCAGATGTAACCGCCGCACCTTCCACAACGCCGTGCCTGGCCCCTTTATCTACGCGTATCTCGCGCCACCACGCCTCCGCGTAGCGCAGCGTGACCTGCGCGGGGGTAAACGTTTCTTTTGGCTCGGGGACGGGAACCTGCGCGCGCTGCAGCGCCTCCAGAAGCGCCTGATTTTTCAGTTCCAGCTGGTCGACGCGTTCGTTAAGCGTCGCGCGCTCAAGCACCCAGTTGCTGCTGTATTTAACGACGTTGCGCAATTGCATGGAGGGCTTCTCCGGATAATAAAGCAGCGTATTGACGCCATCCACTAGGAAAAAATGCAGTCTAGGCGTCAATATCATGATCCATAAAATGAAAAACCCCAACAACACGGTAATCGCACCGTGCAGCCAGGGTTTCTGTTCTTTATCCCAGAGTGCCATCTTGCAGCATCCTCAAAGCGCGCAGGAACAAAAGGCGCTCAGAACGAGGGCTATGCGCCCGGCCTCTCTATTGTGATCGACACTTTCTTTTTTTCCGCAGGCGTTTCAAGAATCTTTCCGAGTCCAAGCGCAACGGAAAACAGCGGCTGCTCCGCAATATGAACGGGCACGTTAAGTGCGTCCGCGAAACGCAGATTCATGCCGCGAAGCTGCGACGTTCCGCCCGTCAGGACGATTCCCTGATCGACGATATCCTTTACCAGCTCGGGCGGCGTATGTTCCAGCGCGGAGCGGATCGTATCCTCGATCTGCGAGATGATCGGTTCGATCGCATCCCGCACCTCGACGGAACTCAGGCGGACAACTTTCGGCAGTCCGTCCACGAGGTCACGGCCCTTCACGTCAAGCTTCAATTCCTGCTCCATCGGGAGTGCGGAACCGATTGCGATTTTAATTTCCTCCGCCGTGCCTTCGCCAATCGCAAGCGTATAGTTCTGCCGCATCATCGCGACAATCGCTTCGTCGATCGAATTGCCCGCGACCCGGATTGCGTCGTTAATCACAAGACCGCCCAGGGAAAGCACCGCCACTTCGCACGTGCCGCCGCCCATGTTGACCACCATATTGCCCTGCGGTTCGTTGATCGGCATGCCGATTCCGACCGCGGCGGCAAGCGGCTCTTCAACAACGAACGCCTCTTTCGCGCCGGCCGCAAGCGTGACTTCCACAACAGCCCTCTTTTCGACTTCCGTTACACACGCGGGCACACAAACGGCAACGCGCGGGTGCGATACAAAGCGGTTCGAATTTGTTGCTTGCGACATGTAGTGACGGATCATATGCTCCGTCATTTCAAAATCCGCGATAACGCCATGCGACAGCGGGCGGATCGTATTGATGCCGACTGGCGTCCTTCCGATCATTTTTTTCGCGTCGTGTCCGAATGCGATGATCTCTTTTCTGCCTTTTCTGCCAAGGCTGCGCACCGCAATAACCGACGGTTCGTTTATGACGACGCCCTTGGACTTCACGTAAATGACCGTATTAACGGTTCCAAGGTCAATTCCAATTTCGTGGTTGAATAAATTTGGTCTGAAATTGAACACAGAGCCACCTGCTTTCAAAAAATCCCCGAGAGGGAATAACGTCAAATCGAATATATTATCTCATATTTTAGCTGATCTTAAGGAAGCGCTGATGAAATCGTTTTAGCAAGAGCGGCCGGATTCCTTCGCGCCAAAATAATTTTATCAGGGATTCCCTCACTTGTCAGATTTGCACCAATGCACCGTTTGCGGCGATAAGATGCGCTTTCAATTCTACACCCAGCAATTTCAGGCCGCGCCGAACATGCTCCGTGAGCGCGATATCTTCCCGGCTCGGCCCTTGTGCGCCGTCGGGATGGTTGTGCACAAGTACGACCGAATAAGCGTTGAGCCGCACCGCCTTCCTGTAAAAGACAGGAATATCGAGATATGCGCCATCGGGGCCGCCGTATGAAAGAATTTCTTCATCCATGACGCCCTCTTTCGTGTCCAGAAAAAGCGCGTGAATCTGTTCGCGGTCCAAAAACTGCGCCCTGCGCGCGATCTGTTCCGCACAAATCTTCCAATCGCACAGTTCCTTCGAATTCGCCTGTGCGATTCGTTTGCCCAGTTCTAGCACCGCAATAAGTGCGGCGGCTTTGGCCTGTTTAAGCCCTTTTTTCTGCATCAGCTCCGCAACTTCTGCCCTGCAAAGACCTGAAAGGCCGCCCCACTCGTTCAGGATCGACGCGGATAATTCTAATACGTCTTGATTTTTTGTGCCGGTTCGGAGGAGAATGGCGAGCAGTTCAACGAGAGAAAGACTTTCCACGCCACAGCGCAAGAGCCTTTCCCTCGGACGTTCGTCCTCGGAAAGTTGTGATAACCTCATCCTGATTCCGCTTACCTTGGCCAGTAGGGGTTATAGTTTTTTTCGTCGCCGATGGTTGTCTCAGGACCATGTCCCGGAAAAACTTTCACGGTATCGGGGATTGATTCCAGCTTTTTAAGCGATGCGAGGAGCGTACCCTCGTCGCCCCCGGGCAAATCGGTGCGTCCAATCGAACGAGCAAAGAGCGTATCTCCGGAAAGGTAAATCATATCGCTGCCCTCGCACACGAGCAGACCGATGCCGCCCAACGTATGTCCCGGCGTGTGGATTACTTTTACCAGCAGGCTGCCAACCTTGAGTTCATCTCCGTCTGTGAGCAGCCGATCTGCTGCCGCGAGTTCGACGGTTTGTCCCATATATGCGGAAAGATTGCTTTTCGCGCTGGTCAGGGAAGCCGCGTCCTCTTCGTGGATCGCAACACCATGCTCTGAAAGATTCCGCACGTCCGCTACGCCGCCGAGGTGGTCGCCGTGACCGTGCGTCAGAATGATCCAATGGATGTGGAGGTCATTTTTCTTGACGAATTCCTCTACTTCCTCAGCCGGACCGCCCGGATCAACGATAATTCCATTCCCTTTTTCATCCCAGACGACATAACAATTCGTCCAAAGCGCACCCAGCGCAAATCTCTTCATTTTCATTGTAGAAATGTCACTCCTTACTGTCTACCATAAGCGTAACGGGGCCGTCGTTGCAGATATCGACGAGCATATGCGCCTGAAAGACGCCCGTTGCCGTTTTTATATTTTTAATTTTTATGAAGTCAACAAATTTTTCGTACATATCGTTCGCGAAAGCAGGTTCAGCCGCACCGGCCCAGGAAGGACGCCTGCCTTTTTTACAATCGCCGCAGAGCGTGAACTGCGAAACCACGAGCATCTCGCCGCCTTCGTCCAGAAGCGAACGGTTCATTTTCCCCTCTGCGTCTTCGAATATGCGTAAATTCACAATTTTTTCAGCGAGCCATTCAAGGTCCTTTTCCGTGTCGTTGTGTACAACGCCCAGAAAAACGCAAAGTCCCCCACCGATCTCCCCCACGACGTTTCCGTCTACCGTTACGCTTGCCTTTGAAACCCGCTGCAAAAGAGCTTTCATTGTATTATCAGCCCCGCGTGATTTCAATTACGCCGGAAATCGCGTTCAGTTTCGCGATGATCCGGTATAGGTGTTCGAGGTCTTTGACCTGCACTTCCGCAATGATGCGCGTGCGCGTGTTGTTGACTACGTTCGCGCGAACGCCGGTAAGCAGGCCGTCCATCAGCGTAATCCCCTGCACAATATCGCTGAGCAGGCCTTGACGATCTACGCCTTCAACTTTGATACGCGCCGTATAGCGCGTGTCCTTCGGCTTGCCCCATGAAACCTGCACATGCTTGCCGGGGTCGATTTTCTCAAGGTTGGGACAGTCTTTGCGGTGAACCGTTATGCCTCTGCTCTGCGTAACGCCGCCCTCGATCGGGTCGCCGGGGACAGGCTTACAGCACTGCGCAAGCGAAACAAGCACGCCGGGAGCGCCGTCCACAATGATTTCGGAATCGGCCTCCTTGCGCGCCGATACGCCCGGTTCGGGGATTGCGTCTTTTTGTTCCTTGGGCGCCGATGCGGAAACGCGGGCCAGAATATTCGAAGCCGTGTGACTACCGTTTCCGACGGAAACGATGAGCTCCTCAAGGCTGAGATACCCCATATCGTGCGCGATGTGGCTGAGCTGCGACGAAATATCGTCGAGCGGCGCGTCGCCTTTTCCAAGACCGCGCCGGACCGCCTCTTTTTCGAGAAGCTCCTTGCCGCGCTTGATTTTTTCCTCGCGCTCCTGCCGATCGTGCTGGCGGAACCATGCTTTGATCTTGCTGCGTGTGCGGTTGGACTTCGCAATTTTGAGCCAATCGCGCGACGGTTTCCCCTGCGGGGAGGTCAGGATGCGCACGATATCGCCGTTGTGCAGCGCCTGATCCATCGGCGCGATTCGGCCGTTGACCATCGCCCCGACACATTTATGTCCGATTTCCGTGTGGATCGCGTATGCGAAGTCAATCGGCGTCGAGCCGTTCGGAACGGAAATGACCTGACCTTTTGGCGTGAATACAAAAACTTCCGACGTCAGTACGTCTGTTTTCAGATTATCGAGAAACTGAGTCGGCTCTTCTTCTTCCTGTCCTTCGGGCGAAGCTTCGAGGGCTTTCCTGATCCACGTCAGCCCCTTGTCGAGGTTGTCGACTTTGTGGCCGCCCTCTTTGTAGTTCCAGTGCGCTGCGATACCGTACTCCGCGAGGTAATGCATTTCCCATGTCCGGATCTGTACTTCCAGCGGCTCGCCCGCGGGACCGACAACCGTCGTGTGCAGAGACTGATACATATTACTCTTGGGGTTCGCGATATAATCGTCGAACTGCCCCGGAATCGGCTTCCAAATGGTATGGACGAGGCCAAGCACCTGATAGCATTCCGCAATCGTGTTGACCACGACGCGCAACGCGAGCAAATCGTAAAGCTGGTCAAGCGAAAGATTTTTGCGCCGCATCTTCTCAAAAATGCTGTAGAAATGCTTTGGCCTACCTTTGATTGAAATATTCAAGCCCTCTTCATGTACTTTTTTCGTCAGGATATCAATCGCCTGTTTAATGATATGTTCACGCTCGGGGAGTTTCTTGCGCACGCGGCGTTTGATGTCATAGTACATTTCGGGGTCGAGAATACGGAAGGAAAGGTCTTCAAGCTCGCGCTTCACCTGGTAAATCCCAAGCCGATGCGCAAGCGGCGCATAAATTTCAAGCGTTTCGTGCGCGATAGAAATCTGTTTTTCGCGCCTGTGGGAAGAGATCGTGCGCATGTTGTGGAGCCTGTCCGCCAGCTTGATCAGAACAACGCGAATGTCCTTCGCCATAACGATGAACATCTTGCGCAGGTTCTCCGCCTGATAGTCCTCGACCGTGCTGAACGGCAATTTACCCAGCTTCGTCACGCCGTCTACAAGCGTTACAACGCCGCTTCCGAACTTTTTCTCAAGCTCTTCGGTCACAACTTTCGTATCCTCAAGCACATCATGCAAAAGGGCCGCGACAAGGGTCTCGCGGTCTATTTCCATGCCGGCTAGAATCCCGGCGACGCTAACGGTATGCACGATATAGGGATCGCCGCTATAGCGACGCTGATCGCCGTGCGCCTCCGAGGAGAAGACAAACGCCTCTCCAACCGCCATCATGTCTTCTTTTGGAAGATACTTAAAGCCCTTTGCCCATAAATCCTGCCATGCCATACGCAGCGGCGTAACGCGCTGGGATTCGGGAATGCGCCCCCAATAGCTTTCCATAAGCGCCTTGTGCTCCTTCTCGCTGCCGCGGAGCTCTTCGCTTTTCGACATTTCTGCCATATGGACTTCCCTTGCACTTAGGGGTTTTTGCTTTTTTTCCTCAACGCTCACGTGTTCACCGCCAATGTTACACCACGATCATTTTTTCAAGAATAAGCTGAAGTGAAGTCATATTTCGCCACGTATCGATCCGCGGTTTATACACCCAGCCCTGCAGCGCATCGCGATGATGCATCAAATCCGCCGCGCCAAAGCCGAGCAGAGTCGATCCGCCAAGGTCGATTTTTACATGTTTGCCGTTCTTGCCAAGCGGCGTAACTTCCATGTGCCCCTCGTACGGCGAGTAAAGAATCGGACACGGATTGCCCATTCCAAAAGGCCCCAGCGCCTCTGCTTCGCTCCACCGCTTTACGTTCAGATCCGAAGGCGTCCAATGGAGTAATTCTTCCTTTTCGTCGCAGATTGTCACTTCGGAGAGCAATTTTTCCATTTCATCGCGCAAAGGCTGCCAGTTGTCGGTTTTCACGCTAAAACCGGCCGCCTGCCTGTGCCCGCCCCATGAGTTGAGCATCGGTGAAACTTTTTTGAGGACGCCGACAGCGTCGCCGCCATTCGGCATCCGGAGCGTGCCGCGCATGATTTCACCCACGGACGCGACCAGCGCTACAGGCTTTCCGCGTTTGCTGCAGATCCTGCTTGCTACGCTGCTCAGCACACCAACGGCCCATTCGTCGTTCGTTAGCACATACCGGTACTGATCATCGGTATTGGCCTCCACCTGTTCGAGAATCCGCGTGGAGAGCGCCCTTCTTTTCTGGTTTAGGGAAATGATTTTATCTACCTGCTGAACCAGATCGCTGCCGGGGAAAAGAATATTTACCGCCAGGTCGGCGTAGGAAAGTCTTCCGGATGCGTTCAAGCAGGGAATGATTTTCATCGCCAAATCTTCGGTGCCGAGCAGGTGCGGTGTGATTCCAAGTTTTTCCATCAATATCGCAAGTCCCTGACGGGGGCGTTTGCGCATCGTTTCAAGTCCGCGCTGCACCATCGCCCGGTTGAGCGGCGACCCAAGCGAAACACAGTCGGCTATCGTAGCGAGCGCAACAAGGTCAAGCAATTCCAGAAGCTGTTCCTCGGGGAGTTGTCCCGTTCGCCAGGCCCAGGACCACAATACGCCGGTCGCACAGAGTTTCTTCCCCAGATCATTGCCGCCCATCTGCGGATTGATCAGTGTATCGCACTCGGCAGCCTGCCCTTCGACCAAGTGGTGATCAAAGACGACGACAGGAATGCCGCTGTCCCGAACCAGCTTGATTGCCTCAGCGTCGTGTGTGCCGCAGTCCACGACGATGAGCAGGTCGCATTTGCGTTTTGCGATCATCTGCGCAACATTTTCATGGAGACCATAGCCCTGGTTAAAACGATGCGGAATAAAATACCGGACGCGCGCACCCTTTCTGAGAACGATCTCAAGTGCGAGCGCCGTTGATGATATACCGTCTACGTCGTAATCGCCGTAGACAACAACATCAGAGTCGGCGGAAAGATTCCTGAAAAGCTCCTCTGCGCGCTTGTTGCTTTCACCCAAATCCACCCGATCCAAAAGCACGGGTATATCGGGAGAAAGCCACGCCTCAACGTCCGATACGTTCGTATCGGTAGAGACGCCGCGCATCTCAAGCAGAGCGGCCTGAAAAAAGGAGCAGCCAAATTTCGTCGCCAGATCTCGTGCCGTTTGACCCGGCCGATAGATGTTGAATTCGTCTTCCGTACAGCGTAATACCAAATTACTCAGCCGTTTCAGTCGTTGTGTCCGCCGCCATACTCTCCGGTGTCTGCTCCGTTACAGCCGTTTTTGCGGTCGTCTCTTCGGGTGCGTTTTTCTTCACCGCGGAGAGTGATTCGAAAAGAGTCGCTTTTTCTTTTTCTATCGCAGCGATTTTTTCGTCTTTTTCTTTCAGTTGTTTTTTATATTTGCTTCTGCCTTCTACGGATGCGAAAAGGGAAAACACCCACATCAGTACAGCGCCGCTTGCAAACAGGAGTATTTCCCATACACCCTGCGGCAGAACCCAATGAAAAACAAGGAAACGGACGCTCACGTCGCCCACGTTCTGAAAAGCGTAGAGTGCGGAAAGGAACATAGTAATTGCAACCGCCAGAATATAACTCTTCAAAAGAACCCCTCCCAAACATAAGAAGCTTCAAATATTTCCATAATGATACCATAAACACAGGCCAAACCCAACAAAAAAGAGGGGCTTACGCCCCTCTTACAGTCACTTTTAATATTTTGGTGATCGCAGATACCAGTCCGCTACAATCGCACTTGCTATATAGACGGAGCTGTAAGTACCTACAACGATGCCGATGATGAACGCGAAAGCGAAATTGCTGATGACTTCGCCGCCAAAGAAATACATCGCGAGCACCGGCAGAAGCGTTGTTACGGACGTATTGACCGTTCTGGAAAGCGTCTGGTTGATCGAGTTGTCGACAAGCTCGAGCGGTCCTTTACCGCGAATCTGCGACCAGTTCTCGCGCACACGGTCCAGAACGACAATCGAGTCGTTGAGCGAATAACCGATAACCGTCAGAACGGCTGCGATAAACGTAACGGAAATTTCCTTGCCCGTCAGACTGTACATCCCCAGCATGATAATGGAGTCATGCACAAGAGAGAGAACCGCCGCAACGCCGAAGCGGAAGCGGAAGCGGAACGCCATATAGAGAAGTATACCGGCAAGCGCAAGCACGAGAGAGATCAACGCCTGCTGGCGCAGTTCCTTACCCACGACGGGACCGACTTTATCGATCTTCTGGACAGTAAAATCGCCAAGGCTCTGTTTCAGCGTATCAAGCACGACCTTGCGCGCCTCTTCATCTTCGGCCTGTAGCCTGATCAGGATATCGTGGTCGTCATAAGCCTGGATCGTTGCCTGGCCAAAGCCAACTTCACTTAGGCTGGATCTTACGTTTACGACTTCAACCGGCTGTTCGAACCTGATTTGAAAAACAAGTCCGCCAGTGAAATCAACGCTCGGATTCAGCCCCTTTACGACCAGCAGTCCGATTGAAAGAAGAATCGCCGTCAAGCTTATCGCGTAGGCAATCTTCCTATATTTCATAAATGGCAGATTAAATTTAGATGCGTCAAAAGTAACCATTTCGTCTTCCTCCTAAAGCGCCTGGGCCTTGCGGTTGGCAAGTATGATGCCAAGCAGCGTCTTCGTCACGATTACGTTGCAGAAGACGGAGGCAACCACACCAATACTCAGCGTTACCGCAAAACCGCGGATCGGACCGCTGCCGAAGTAGAAAAGTACTGCCGCGGCGATCAGCGTCGTGATGTTGGAGTCCAAAATAACGACGAGCGCTTTTTTAAATCCGGCGTCCAGCGCAGCCATGATTGTTTTGCCGGATTTGTGCTCTTCCTTCATTCTTTCGTAAATCAGAATGTTGCCGTCCACCGCCATACCGATTGTAAGAATGATACCGCCGATACCCGGCAGTGTAAGCGTAGATTTCAAAGCAATCAGGCACGCCATGACAAGCAGCATCGCGACACAGAGCGCAAGGTCTGCGGCAACGCCGAGCATCCCGTAATAGACAAGCATGAATATTACGACAAGCGCGGTACCGATCAGCCCAGCGCGAACTCCCGCATTGATGGAGTCTGCTCCAAGGCTTGGACCAACGGATCTGTTTTCCAGAATTTCAACGCCAACGGGAAGCGCACCCGCGCGAAGCATGATTGCGAGCCTGTTCGCCTCTGCGGTCGTAAAGCGCCCCGTAATCTGCGCTTCGCCGCCGGAAATACGCTGCTGCACAACAGGTGCGGAAATCACGACGTCGTCTAGTACAATCGCAATCTGTTTGCCAACGTTCGCGGCAGTCGCTTCGTCAAAAAGTTTCGCACCGTCGGTGTTGAATTTCAACGAAACAGCCGCTTTTCCGAACTGGTCGAAGGTCGTATCCGCCTTGGTCAGGTCCTTGCCGGAGACATAGGTGCGACCGAGCAGGTAGGCACCGGATTCGGCTCCTTTTGCAACGCTCATATCCGGATTTGACTTAACGGCTTCTTCCATTTCCGTTATATACGTATCCACATCGGCTTTCGCCTGCTCCCAGCGTTCCTGATACTCCGCGAATTGCGCGTCGCTGTCGTAATTCGAACGAATCGGTGCAGGCGGAACTGCCGGAGACGCGCCCAATACCTGTTTGAATTCGAGCACCGCCGTACGACCGATCAGGTCAAGCGCCGCTTCCGGATCATCCACGCCCGGCAGGTCGATCGCAACTCGGTCGTCGCCCTGCTTCTGGATCACCGGTTCCGATATTCCATATTGGTCGATACGGCTTCTGAGCACAGCCAGAAGTCTGTCGATACTGTCCGGAGTCACTGGGTTACCCGGCGTCTCTTTGGCCTGCAAAACGATATGCACGCCGCCCCTGAGGTCCAGCCCCAGGCGCACTTTACCCTTGATGGGAAATGCTACGGCAACGGCGACAATTATTACTGCCACAACCAGCATCAGACGCCATTTATCTCTTTTTAACATTCACGGAACGCCTCCTCACGCAGAAAACGGAGTGGACAGATTCGTCCTCTCCGCATAAAACAGAGCCGGTAAAATTTTATCCAAGAAAGGCTGCCCTACGCCTTCTCTTCATCGTTTTCTATAATGCTCGGGTCTTCTACTTCTTCTACGACTTCCGCAGCAATCGTTTCCATCGTCTGGGGCGCTTCGTCTTCCGCAGCCTCAATAACGACCTGTGTGTCTTCCGCCTGCGTCTCCTGTGCCTCGTCGGCGACGCCTTCGGAATCCTTTTTCACTTTCTTCACCTTGCGAATCTTCTTCTTCGGTTCCTCTGCCGTGCCGTCTCCAGATCTCGTCATGGAAACAGAGGTTTTGAGGATACGTACTTTCGTATTTTCAGCCAGCTCAATAATATAGCTGTCGTCCAATATCTCACGCACTACTCCGAAGAACCCTCCGGCCGTAACGACCGTCGTACCGCGCGTGATGCTCGAAAGCATCTGTTCTTTCGCCTTCTGCTGTTTCTTTTGCGGCCGAATGATCAAAAAATAAAAAATCGCTGCGAACATCGCAAGCGGAAGCATCATTCCCGCCAAGCCACCTTGCTGACCCACAAAGAACCCCTCCTTGAACTTTCTCCATTATCAAATTTTAGATTCGCGTCCTGCGCATTAGCCTCAAACGTGAACAGTGGCTATTTTAGCATGACTTCCCTATGAACGGTATCTTTTTTTTATCTCTATCGAATTTTTTCTTGCTCTTTTAAGAAGAAAAGCAGTTTTTCAAGCTCCACGAAAATATCGACGCGGAAGAAAAGAATCCTTTCCGGAACAACCACGGTCGCCGGCGTGAAGGAAAGAATCCCTTTCAGGGACTTCGACTGCGCAGCTTTATCGACGCAGCTCTGCCCTGCTTCGGCCGGAACCGCCAGGATCAAAACTTCGATATTGCGCTCGTCGATAACCTTTGCGATGTCGTCGATATGCCAGCAATGCACGCCCATGATCTCGTGCCCGACCTTTTCGGGATCGACGTCAAAAAGCGCGTCCGCCTCAAATTTATAACTCTGAAAGGCCGCGTGCGCCATCAGCGCCATACCCAGATTCCCGACTCCGGCAAGCGCGACGCGCCAGACCTTCGGCGAAGCGAGTATATTTTCGATATGCGCGCAGAGGCGATTTACGTGATATCCAACGCCCCTTTTGCCGATCTCCCCAAAATAGGAAAGGTCTTTGCGCACCTGGCTGGCTTTGATACCAAGCATTTCGCCAATCTGCAAAGAAGAAACGACCTTGCGCCCTTCTTCTTTCATTTGCGTCAGCAGGCGATAATATTGAATCAACCGCTCTATCGTCGGTTCTGCTACTTTCATGCCGCATTCACCCCTTTTTAATTCTAGCGTTTTAACATACGAGGGTTGCCCGCAAATACAGAACGGCCTTGCAATGATTCCTCGATCCGAAGAAGCCTGTTATATTTCGCAAGACGCTCCATACCCTGCGGCGCACCCGCCTTTAGCTGGCTGGCGCCTACCGCGACGGCGAGGTCCGCGATAAAATCGTCTTCCGTTTCCCCTGAACGGTGGGAAATTACGACGTCATAACCGCCGTGCCGCGCCATCTCAACAACGCCGAGCGTTTCCGTCAGCGTGCCAATCTGATTCGGCTTCACAACAATCGCGTTCGCAGCATTCTTTTCGATCCCAAGCTGCAGCCTGTCTCTGTGCGTAACAAAAAGATCGTCACCAATCAACTGTATCTTCCGTCCCAGGCGCTCCGTAAGAGAGACCCATCCCTGCCAGTCGTCCTCGGCAAGTCCGTCTTCAATAGAAACAATTGGATATTTTTCGCAGAGCAGCTCATAGATATCGATCAGCTCCCCGGCGCTGTACTTGTAGCGGCTGCCCGGGAACTGGTAGGTATTATTCTTCGAAAACTGCGTCGCGGCAACGTCAAGGCCGATCGAAATATGTTTGCCGGGCTCATACCCAGCGTGTTTGATTGCTTTGATAATGAAATCGAGCGCTTCTTCCTGGTTTCTGAAGTCCGCCGAAAAGCCGCCCTCATCCCCGGTGCCTGTCGTTTTATGCGCCTTATTGAGGATGTTTTTAAGCGCATGATACGTTTCGGAACCCATGCGCAAAGATTCGGAAAAACTCGGTGCACCGTGCGGAATAATTAAAAAAGCCTGGATATTGAGGTTGTTATCTGCAATTGCGCCGCCGTTGATGATATTCATCAGGGGCGCAGGTAAAACGTTCGTATTGAGACCGCCCAGATAACGCCATAGCGGCAGGCGCAGAGCTGTGGATGCGGCGCGCGCGACAGCAAGCGAAACGCCAAGGGTTGCATTGGCGCCGAGCCTGGTCTTGTGCAGCGTACCGTCCAGCTCGACAAGCGCTTCATCTAAAGAATCCTGGCTCTGAACGTCGAACCCCACAAGCGCGGGTTTGATTTTCTCATTGATATTCTGGACCGCCTTCGTGACGCCGCGGCTGAGATACCGTCCCGCATCGCCATCACGAAGCTCCGCCGCCTCGTAGGTTCCGATCGAAGCGCCGGCGGGCACGCTAGCGGTAGCCGCAATACCGCCATCAAGGACGACGTCGACCTCTACTGTCGGGAATCCGCGGGAATCCAATATTTCTCTTCCATGGATGTGAATGATCTTAGACAAAAGAATTCCTCCTCTTCTGAATTACCAAGGGCGTTCGTCAGGCTCCACACG
>JAJDJB010000059.1 GCA_030266985.1 Synergistaceae bacterium OttesenSCG-928-D05 | reverse complement strand
GGGGCAGGAGGGCGTCGTGAATATCGAGCGCGAGGTCAACATGACGGGGCCGATCCATAACAAAGGCCTACTGATCCTCTCCAGCTATCTTGGCCGCATGTACGCGCAGAATTTCCCCCTCTCCATGACCGCGCGCATCACGTTCGAGCAGACTTACGGCGGCGTGGAAGGCGACAGCGCTTCTTCTACCGAACTTTACTGCCTTCTGTCCGCGCTTTCCGGCGTGCCGCTCAAGCAGAATATCGCGGTCACAGGCTCCGTCGACCAGTTCGGCAACATCCAGCCGATCGGCGGCGTGAATGAAAAAATCGAGGGCTTTTTCCGCTACTGCAAGGTGAACGGCCTGACGGGCAAACAGGGCGTCATGATCCCGGCGCAGAATGAACAGCACCTGATGCTGCACCACGAAGTCATCGACGCGGTCCGGAAAGGCAAATTCCATATTTGGAGCGTCTCGACGATCGACGAAGGCATCGAACTTCTGACGGGCGTTGCGGCGGGGAACCCCGATAAAGACGGGAAATACCCGGAGAAGAGCATCCACGGCAAAGTGGAAGCATGTCTCGAGGGCTGGATCGAACGCGGCTATAAACTCAAGAAAAAAATGGACGAAAAATTCGCGCCGAAGAAAAAAGACGATAAAGAAAAAGATAAAAAGAAAAGCGGCGGGAAAAAAGGGAGCGGCAAATAGCTGTGCAACCCAAAAAGCCCGCGCGTTATAAAGAAATTCTGGACGCGCTTGAAAGCGTCTGGGGCAACGAGGCGCGCCCGTCGCCGGAGCTGGGACATGAGGAGCCGCTTGACGGGCTGATTCTGACCGTGCTCTCGCAGCACACGAACGACAGGAACCGCGACAAGGCGTTCGCGAACTTAAAGCGCCTCTATCCCACATGGGCGCAGGTAAACGACGCCTCTGTAGAAGTCATATCGGACGCAATCCGTACTGCCGGGCTCGGCAACATGAAAGCGGAAAAAATTAAAAAAATCCTGCCTCTGCTCAAAGAAAAGTTCGGCGATTATTCGATCAAGGATCTTGCGAATTGGGAACTCTGCGACGCCTACGAATACCTCGTCGGATTGCCGGGCGTCGGCGTGAAGACGGCGGCGTGCGTTCTGGTTTTCGACCTGGGGATGCCTGCGTTTCCCGTCGATACGCATGTGGCGCGAATAGCAAAACGCCTCGGCTGGGCGCCTGAAAAAATGTCAGCGGAAAAAATACAGGAATATCTAGAGTCGACGCTCCCGCCCGAACGTTTTCGCGGCGCGCACCTGAACATGATCGAGCACGGACGCGGCATCTGCGATGCGCGCAAACCGAAATGCGGCGAGTGCCCGGCGAAAAAGTGGTGCGCATACGGGAAGAAAATACAAGCATAACGAAGCCACAGAAATAGAAATGAAAATATCCCCCGGCCAAGCCGGGGGTTTTTCGTAATGTATTAAAGAAGCCGGTGTTTCCACATCGGCTTTTTACCTTGCAGGGTCAAGTATCCGTTTTACGGATAGCTCGACCCCGTTTTTGCATATATTTATTTTCTTCTTGCAAGGAAAGGCAGCGCTGCCAAAGCGAACAGTGCAAACGATGCCGTGCTGCAGCCGCCGCCTGATCCGGAATGATCTCCGTCAGGCGTATTGCCGCCATCCGATGCGGCGACGACCCTAACAACGCATGTTAGCGTTGTGTTGATTTCGCCGGTAATTTTGCACGTCAGATTTGCCGTTCCGAGCGCAACCCCAGTAACCGTTACGGCAGGGCCGTTCGCAGGTGACACTGTTACAATGTTTGCGTTCGCAGATTCCCACGCGAAGGATATCTCTTCAATGCCGGCTTTGCCTGGCAGCGTCGTCACGTCAAGATGGAATGGTTTCCCGAGCTCGACCGTCAGCGAAATTCCCTGCTCAAGTTCTGCGAGGATAGCGGGGAGGCTCTCCGGATCTGCGGTTACGTCATACACGCCGACGTTATACCGCGGATTCATTGCTTCCAGCGGAACGTTTCCAATCGGCTTGCTTTCCTCATGGGTAAAAATCGTGTTCGATGCGTAGAAACAATTCTGAATGAGGTACAAAGGCAGTGACACAACACCGATCAACTCGCCTACAACGCCGCCTTCCTGGCATTTACTTTCGCTTGAGAGAGTCGTTGCTTTGTTCACTGTAACAAGGCCGCTGTTCATGGTCAGAGAGCTGTGCTCGTGAAAACCGACCACGCCGCCGGCATTTCCGCCGCCGTTGATCGTCCATATGTCCATGGCCAGACAGTTTATGATTGATGCCGGTTTTTCGTCTGTGCAGAATTCGCCCGTGATCCCCACGATCCCGCCCGCATTATAGCCAACGATGCTGCGGATGTTCCTGGCGGTAGCGTTCAGCACATCGCCGTCGTTCTGCCCTGCGATACCTCCTGCCCGAAAAGCGGTGATAGCCTTGGTGTCCATCGCGGAGCTGTTTGTTATAACCGCTCTATTATCCCCGACGAGACCGCCCGCTGTTCCCGATGAGCCGCCGGTGATGGAGTGCTGTCCATGTGCTCTGCTGTTCATGATGACGCCGTTGAGAGCCCAGCCTGCAATACCGCCCGTGTCGTATCCGGAGAATTTGCCGCCCATAACGTCAACGCCTGAAATCGTTCCGTGATTGACGCCCGCGACTGCTCCAACTGCCGATGCTTCTCCGTTTGCGGACACTTCAGAGCACTGTATCGTAAGATTCTTGATCACCGCGCGGGGGCCTGTGGCGCCAAAAAGACCGGCAATCGATATTCTCCAGTAAGGATTGTCCAAATATTCGGTTGCTTCGGCTTCCGTTACAATAAGTGAATAGATCGAATGCCCGTTGCCGTTGAACATTCCGTTGTAGGAATAGTTATGTTCTACAATATCGAACGACCGCCCGAGAATGTCATGAGAAACGCCGATAATGTGCTGTCCAATGGGTACCCAGTTCTTTGTCAGCCTGATATCTGCCGTCAGCTCTGCATCAAGCGTTACCTCTCCATTGTTAACCCTGTCCCGGAATGCCGCCAGATCAGATTCCGTCCCAATCCGCACAACTTCCGCCATTGCCGTGCCTGCGCTCAGTAAAACAATTAGTGCGCATGATAAAAGAAAAATCCCTCTTCGATGTTTCATAAACATTGCTCCTTCAATTAGATATGTATTGTCCTGGTATAAAAGAAATACCGCGATGGATTATAAAATAAGCGTAGAGATTTGTCTATAGTTAATATTAAATAAATATTAGTTTAACATTTTTGATATATTTTTGTGATTGGTATAGTTATGTTGCTTCAGATTTACATGAACCGTTCCGGTCGAGTGATTGAATGAAGCGCAAGAACAGAGCGGAGAAGATAATTTTTCCTTGGCCTGTCCGGAGGGCTCACAGTACAAGCAGATTAAAATGAGTGTGCGTGCACGAAAACTATTGACGGATAGCGATTTGCTGTTATAATACCCTTTGTCAATCGAATTGCCGGGATGGCGGAAGTGGTAGACGCACGGGACTTAAAATCCTGCGAACGTAAAGTTCGTGCGGGTTCAATTCCCGCTCTCGGCACCAAAGATTCTCAACCAAATATCGCGGGGTGGAGCAGTACGGCAGCTCGTCGGGCTCATAACCCGAAGGTCATAGGTTCAAATCCTATCCCCGCAACCAGAAAATTATGAAACTCCGGTGAATTTGATCACCGGAGTTTCTCTTTTATTATCCTGTTTTATACATCGGCGCGCAGGTATACCATGTCGCATAACTGAACGCCGTCCTCGATCATCGGAACATGATAATTATCGGTGAAGAAATTTTTGACTCTGTGCGATTCATGAAAACCGCATTTTTTATAAAATCGCAATATCTTTGGCACGTCCCCTGTTCCGACATACATCGTCTTATATTTTCCCAAAAACGCAGAGAACAGATAGGCCACCATGGCCTGTCCGTATCCTTTCCCCTGTTCATGCGGATATATGGCGATATTTTTGAGTTCGCACTCATTGTCATTCAACTCCGCAACGACGGCGATGCACTTAATGTCATCGTCGTACAACGCAAACATACGCCCATCATCTAGATAGCGGTCGATCATATCCTCTTGTTCATCGGCCACAAGAAGCAAGTCTAAATGATCTTTTTTATTGCTGAGAATCTCTTCTATTTTCATCTTCATCCCCCAAGCGGCAGGCAGTCATGCCTGATGCAGATCACATCACGCTAAATACTACGCGAAACGCCTGGCTATATCAAGCTAGGTTAGGGTCTTCTTAACGGCTTTGTTCGCATGCGCCCTGCGAACGGGCGGCATATTCGCGACGACCAACTGAGTGAAGTCTTGCGGGCCTGATACATTTATGTTCTTGAGATCGGATGGGGCAGGGATATCGAATTTTTGTTTTTCCATGCCGTACAGGAAATTTTCCAGGACTTCACGCGCTTCGAGGATCGCGCTTTCTCTGGAATCCATAGAGGAGCAACAGGCTTCGAGATCGGGGAACCACACTTCCCACAGCTTTCCTTCGACCTTTTTAAATATCGCCGGGAATTCGTACATATCCGGGTATTTTTTCATATTTTGTTACTCCTTTCTGATGGCGAGCTTTTATGTAGGGCAAATGCTTCTAGTTCGCTGTCAACACGTATCAATTACTTCGAATTGATTTTTTACCATATTTGCCAATAAAAAAAGCGTTCCGGAAGCCGGAACGCTTGTGTTATCTGGTGGCGCTAAGTGGATTTGAACCACTGACCCTACGGGTATGAACCGCATGCTCTAGCCAACTGAGCTACAGCGCCATTATGTTTGCAACGCAGAGAAATATACCAGTTCTTCGCGCGAAAGTCAAGAATTTTTCGATGCGATCTCGTTTTACCGGGGCGATATCCAATCAAGGCGTTAGGAGAAAAATTTCGATGAAAAACTAATGGTCTTCTTCCGCAGCGGAGTATTTCGAATTTTTTCAAAAACTTTTACATTTCTCGTAGATTCAGCCATAGCCTTTTATTTTCATCTATTTATGAATTGCGCATAAAGTTCTTTTAATCACAAAGTTGTATTTTTTACCCCTCGATGTGGATTTATTTATATAGGGGAGTAT
>JAJDJB010000058.1 GCA_030266985.1 Synergistaceae bacterium OttesenSCG-928-D05 | reverse complement strand
GGTATTGACCGCGTCGCTTCCCGTGTTGCTGGAGTCGTCCGGCGTACTGCCGCCGCCCTGTGAATAGAGCTCCCAGTACTGGCCGCCGGCCGCGTCAAATTCGCCCTTGCCGTCGTTGTTGTTCCTGAGGTAGTAGCTGAACGCGCCCAAATCGACCTTACTGTTCGTGAGCGTGAAATCAGCGCCCTTGTCCGCTGTTTCGACAAGCATCACGCGCTCATTACCTGTGACCTGCGCTCCGCCCACCGGAGTAACGTCGAGCTGATGGTCTCCCGCGGACGTGCCTTCGACGATGAGGCGGTCTGCCGTTTGTGCCGGGATGTTTGCGCGCATGGAGAAGGTACCGGCGCCCGTAAGATCATTCACGCGAACTTTGGCGCCGATAGGGGCGGATGCGTCAAAGTTGACCTTGCTGCCCGCACCCAGGTCGAGCTTGCCTTTTGTGTTAGAATCACCGACTATGTTCCAGGCGCTGCCGTTAAGCGTCAGGTCGACCACGCTGCCCGCGCCTAATGCGTTGACGGTGCCAGTTAGGCTGCTGCCGTCTGAGAGTGTGAGCGCAAGTTTACCTGCCGTTGTACCATCATGCAGCACATTGCCCGTGAGATCGCTTTTTTCGGCAATGAGCGTTCCGGACGTGGATGTCTTAAGCAGATTCCCATCCGCGTCCACACCAGCGGTGACGTTTGTGAGATCAATCGCGCCGTCCCCGCTTACGAGCATGTGCCAGGACGTGCCGTTCGTAGCGACGGAAAGCGTTCCGTCTTTCATGCTAATCGTGCTGTCCAGGTCCGAGAACAATCCGTGCGCTTCCGCGCCCGTTGTTACCACGTCGCCCGTTATGTCAATCGATGAACTTCCTATAACAAGGGCGCCTTGTTGCACAGTACGTGCTGCGGACGCCCACGCGCCGTACGATCTGTCGCCTTCTGTCGTAATGCCGTTTCCAACGGTGACCGTTGAACTCTGTTCCGCAAGCGCGCCGTGTGCGCCATCACCGTGCGTTTTAATTGCGCCGCCAACTATGACTTCAGCGCCGGTTCCAGTGCTCATAACGCCAAATGCACCGCTTAGGCTTCCTGCCGGCGCATCGCCAAAAGTCTCGATATCGCCCGTGACCGTCACGGAAGAACCGGCAGCATACGCCCCCATCGACCAGTCATTCCTTGTCACGATGCTCCCTGTTACGCTGATATTGCTATTCTCCCACGCGTATACACCATGCGCCTGCTCACCTTTCGTTTCGATAGCGCCAGTTACATCGATGCTGCCGCCGTTTAGTGCATATGCCGCAACTGCACTGTCACCGCTTGTCACAATACCTCCCGTCACGGCCACATTGGCGCCGTTTGCAGACACACCCGTTGCTCCTTGCCCAAAAGTCTCGATGCCGCCAATTACTGTGACATCGCTGCTCTCGGACGCGGACACGCCAAACGCATTGTTGTCATTTGTCGTAATGCCGCCCGATACGTATACTGTGCTTTGATTATCTGCCCTGACGCCGTCAGAAGAACTGCCCTTGGTCTCGATGTCACCGATCACGGTAATGTCGCTGCTCTCGTTCGCGAATGCACCGTACGCACTGCCGCCACTAGTCGTAATATCGCCTAACATCGTAATCGTAGAATCGTTACTCGCATAAAGACCATGTGCGAGATCTTCGCTCGTCGTAACGTTACCCGATACGTGTACTGCGCTTTTAATTTCTGCCATTACGCCGTGCGCGCCGCTGCCCGAGGTCTCGATGTCACCGATTACGGTAATGTCGCTGCTCTTGGCCGCGAACACACCGAATGCATTGTCGCCTGCAGTCGTAATGTCGCCGAACAAATTAATCCTGGCATTCGCATCCCCCACTACATTTTTCCCCGCAATTGCACCGTGTGCACCAGCACCACTTGTAGAGACGTCGCCCGTCATTGTAATCGTGCCGTTCTCACCCGCTGTAAGGCCATAACCGCCTGCGCCTTCTGTCGTAACGTTGCCCGTGATGTTGATATCGCCGAAGTTCGTTGCGGAAACGCCATACGCGCCTTTTGACAGAGCTTTCACGTCGCCAGCCATCGTAATCGTAGCGAAGTCGAGTGCATAAAGACCAACTGCGTTTTCGCCTTCCATCGTGATGCTGCCCGTAAGGTCAACGCTGGTACCGCTTCCGTTTGTTGAGACTCCTTTTGCTGCTTTTCCCGTAGCCAACACATCCCCCGACATCTTGACCCAAGCGCCATCATACGCAATAATGCCATCGCCGCGTTCGCCGATTGTCTTAATGCTGCCAGTGAAGTCGATGTAGCCGCCGCTCCCTTGCGCACGCAAAGCATCCGCGTAGTCACCTTCTGTCGTGATACTGCCGCTCGCCACAATCGTGCCGCCTTGGCTTGCGAAAAGCGCACGGGACGAGGCGCCCTTCGTTGTTACGTCGCCGCTCAGTGTCAGTTTGTTGCCAGCACCAGCAATATAGGCGCCATAGCCGCTGGGATCGGTCGACGGATTCGTTGTATTCGTTGCAATGGATCCTTCAAACGTTAGATCTACATCACTACGAGTGTCTCCTACATATATACCCATTCCAGAACTTCCAGTTACCGAAACAGAGCCTTTCGCGTTAAGAGTAACGTCATTGCCGTCGATATTGATGCCATGACCGGTCCCGGTGTCGCCCCTTGTGATAATCAGGTCATGCGCTGTGAAGTCTGTATTCGTATTTCCTTTCAGGACCAGCGCATGATCGCTCGAGACGTTGATAATAACGTCTTCCGAGGCATACGCTGTACTATCTGCCGGAATCGTCTGCTTAGTCCCATAGGTACCACCGTATGGTATCGGTGCCGCCTGCGCACCGCAGGAAAAAACGAGCAGAACCGCAAATGATAGAATCAAACATAACGCGCTGTTTTTTGATACTTTTGACATTGTTTGCCCTCTCTTCATTAATTAGTTTCCCCTAAATCACGCGCCGGGGTGAGAAACACCGGGCATTACGCCCGCGTTTTCGTTCTTTTGCTCCTGTCACTTGTATGAATAATTCCACCCCCTCCGGGCTTGACGCAGTGATTCTCTGGCAGGTGCATGGAAACAATGCCGCACGCACAGACAAGAAGAGCCATGTATCCAAAGCCCGCCAAAGTAATGCAGTGGAGCCTAGGTATGTTTATTTGATTATTTGTTTATGATGAAGATACGCGCCAACTTACGAACTGCACAACGTAACTACAACTCCAGCGCTTTCATGCTAGAGCTTTGTATATGTGATTTCACTATTATTTTGTGCAAATTTTGCGAGAAATATGGGAGTGTAAAAAAGAGGATTCCTGGCAGCATAGACCCCATCCGCAACAACACATCTCAGAGAATCGACTATATTTGTCGTTACAGAACCACGCTTGGCAAAATAATGTTGCATCAAGCAATCCCCCTCGAATGTTTACGCAATCTCTACATAACATTTATACCAATCAAAATATTACCATAATTTAGCTTTTTGTCCAGTGTATTGAGAACTTTTTTTGTATTATATCTGTTTTGAATGCGCTACACAAAAAGCAACGCATCCCTAATGATTCGAAATGTAGGGATGTGTTGAGAATCATGCAGCGAATCCAATGAATATTTCCACAATCTCAGAACCGGATGAGTTTGCTTCTTAAAATCTCTACGGAGAAAAACTCGATTAGAACGTGCAAGGAATGCGCAATATACAGAGAGACCCTTGAGGGCGTATTCTTTCATACGTCGAGGGGTCTCTCTCAAATGTTTGTTGAATGCTATTTGTGCGTTAGAATCGCGTTTTTACATGCCCATGTAAGCGCGCCGCACCTCGTCCGAATCCAGCAGTTCCTGTGAGGTACCCGCGTACACGATCCGCCCCGTCTGGAGCACGTACCCGCGGTTCGAAATCTCAAGCGCTTCCTGCACCATCTGCTCGACAAGCAAAACGGTGACGCCGCGCCGGTTGATCTCCACTACGGCCTCGAACACGCGTTCGACGAGGCTCGGCATCAGACCCAGCGAAAGTTCGTCGAGCATGATTAGTTTCGGGCGCGACATCAGGCCGCGCGCGATTGCGCACATCTGCTGCTCGCCGCCGCTCATTGTCTCCGCGGTCTGATCGGAGCGTTCTTTCAGGATCGGGAACAACTCGTACATTTCTTCGAGCCGTTCTTCGACGACTTTTTTGTCTTTTTCGGCAAACGCGCCCAATTCGAGGTTTTCCCGAACGGAGAGCTTCGCGAACAGGCGGCGTCCTTCCGGCACGTAGCTAAGTCCGCGCTGGATCGTGTGCGACGCCGGTACATTGCTGATGTCCTGTCCGTCAAAGAAGATCTGTCCCTGCGTCGGGTGCATGAGTCCCGCAATCGTGCGCATGGTCGTGGATTTTCCGGCGCCGTTTGCGCCGACGATCGCGACGATTTCACCCTGTTCGACTTCGAGGGATACGTCATGGATGACGGGCACGTTGTCGTACGCGCAATGGATGTTTCTGACTTCGAGTATCGCCATCGCTATCCCTCCCTGGCCTCTTGCAGGCGTTTGCTGTATTTTTCGCCGAAATAAGCCGTGATGACGACGGGGTCGTTCACGACGACGGCGGGGCAATCTTCGCAGATTTTGATGCCGCTGTTCAGAACGACGATCTTGTCTGCGATGGGCATGATCGCCTCCATGATGTGCTCGACCATGAGGATCGTTATGCCCTCTTCGCGCAGCCGCAGAATGACTTCCACCATCTCCTTAACTTCGGTGGACGTGAGCCCCGCGACGGCCTCGTCAAGCAGCAGCAGCTTCGGTTCCGTTGCGAGCGCACGCGCGACTTCGAGCCGTTTTTTGTTGCCGATCGTCATGCCGCCCGACACTCTATTGCGAAGTTCGCGCAGGAAGCAGAGGTCCATGCAGCGTTCCGCAACTTCGTGCGCTACTTCCGGGCTCGCGTGCCGCATGTAGGCGCCGACCAGGATATTTTCAAAAACGGTCATTTCCTTGAGCGGGCGAACGACCTGGAACGTGCGCGCCACGCCGAGACGGGCGACTTTCCACGAAGGAAAGCCCGTGATGTCCTGCCCGTCGAAAACAACCTGCCCGGAGGCGGGTTTGTAAAGCCCCGCGATGCAGTTGAAGAGCGTCGTCTTGCCCGCGCCGTTCGGCCCGATAAGCCCGACGATTTTTCCCTGTTCGACGTCAAAGGATACGTCGCTGTTCGCGACGAGCGAACCGAATTTCATCGTGAGGTCTTTGACTT
>JAJDJB010000057.1 GCA_030266985.1 Synergistaceae bacterium OttesenSCG-928-D05 | reverse complement strand
ACCGTTGATCGCGCCCGTGAGCGTGCTGTCGTCAGAAAGTGTGATGGAGAGGCGGCCTTCCCGTCCCTGCCAGTCATCAGAGGCATAATATGCGGAATGACCGACATTCCCCTTCAAATTGCTGCCTGAAAAAGTGACCGTATTATCGACCCCGTTGGCCCAGATTAGCATTGTATCAACCGAGCCCCCCGAGACATCCGTCAGGTTTATCGCAGCCTCGCTTGTCAGCGCAAAGACGCCTTTGATATTGCTGTCGTCCGCAGTCACTTGACCGCCTGTCATATTGATCGTGCCCTGCCAGTCGGCATGAAGACCGATAGAATCTGTACCGCCAACGGAGAGATCACCAAAAACGTTCGCAAGCCCGCCATAATAAGTATTAACTCCAGTATTACGCACACCGCCTGCAACGATCGTATCTCCATATAGCGTTAAAATGCCGCTCCCTTTAACTGTTGCGCCCGCGCTTCTCTGTCCGCCCTGGACAATAAGATCTTTATAGAGAAACCCATCGACCTTATCGTGAATCGCAACGCCTGTATTTTCAACCCCATTCAGGACAACAACATCTCCGCCTACAGACAGGATACCTCTTCTGGTTTCGTCCCACTGGCCTACCATATACACGCCTCTGCTTTTTTCGCCTCCCGACAGCAAAATATCTCTGCCAATGCTAACGTCGGTATTTATGGCAAATATGCCACTATTACTATACGTGCCGCTATCCGCAGAAACAATCAAGCTGCCGCCGATATCAATAATATCCCAATCATCTCGACCTGCATCGATGGCGGAGTTGCCGCCACTCCCATTCCTGGCAAGAAGAGTAACGTCTCCTGCCACTTGTATACTGCCGCCCTCTGTATCGATGCCCGTAAAGTAGCGCGTAGAGTCGTTCAATATTTCTACAGATCCCGCTACGTCAAGGCTTGCGTTTTTCTGTAAAGTAATACCAGCGGCGTACTCCGCCCCGGCCATCTTTATACCGCCCGGGGTGACGCGCAGCGTATAATCGGATGACACGGTCGGACCATTACCTGTTATATCAAGGCTCGGATACGTCACAACGCCCGCCTGTGCAGCCGGCGGCTGCAACACTGAAAAAACAAACACACACACGCATAACAAAACTTTCCTGCTTATTGCCATTACTGAAAGACCTCCTGGATGTTAAATCTATATACAGATCAAACGATCGTGATGCTGTCCTATCCTTCTAAAACCACTATTAAAATATATGCAATCATAGAAAAGTAAGAACAACATGCCCCGAACAATCGATGTTGTTCAATAAAAACAACATCTAGTGCCAAATAGCACACAACACGTTATTATATATTAACTTATTTCGTTTTGTCTATAAAATTTCAAGAATATAGTAATGAAAAAAATTTCTAAAATTATAATTTTGCTTAAATGTACAATTCACAACACTTATCTAGATGTTGATCCCTAGATACATAATTAGGAAGTACGCAACAAGATGCGATTGTTTTACATTAGCGAAAAATACGTGAATTGCACTAATCTTTATTCAAACCGGAAGCGCAGTTATAGGAAGAACGATTAAACTAACGAAGTATCCTGAGTACCAATACATCCGTGCAAATGCGGCGCGCAAAAACCCGCGGCCTTTCGGGTTTTCCAAAGGCCGCGGGCAACATTCCTAATTGAAATGGGCGTTAATTTCAGATTGCAAGGGCTCTCCTCATTTTGCCCCTGATCTTTCCCACCCTCTGCGCAACGGCGGGCTGCGAGATTCCCATTATCTCAGCAAGCTCACGCTGTCTATAACCGTCGTTCAGCGCCTGAAGAATTACGCGTTCTTCGCTATTCAAAGTGAACTGCAACAATTCTTTTATCTCATTTGCCGCAACTTCGCTCAACGTTTCTTCATCCAGAATCGATTTCGCAAGTACATCAAATTCCACCCTGCCGCTTTGCAGGCGCATCTTGCCCGCCGCGCGTTCCATATATCTGGGCAGCTTCGTCTTCAGCTCCAGCGCGAGCCAGCGCAGATTGCCGGACTTCGCAGCCATTTCAAGTACACCAAGGTACCCCGTTTGCACGAGATCATCAAACTCGACGCCCTCTCCCTGGTACTTCTTTGCCAGTGAAAGCACAAGGGGCGTAAACGCAAGAACGACGCCATTCATATTTGTACCTCTACCATCTTTTCTTCCTGGGTTCATAAAACCCCTCCCAACAAAGTTTTACATTTCACGCACAAGTCGCGGCATAGTCCAAGCTACAACTGATAAATCCTCCTTTCCGCCACGGGGAGGGATTCTCTCACAAAATTACACATAAATCCACTACCACACGTATACGAAGTGATAGATTAGCGAGTATTCGCGATATGTTAAATTCGGTGATAGCAATTATTGACAGAGTTAATTAGTAAGAATTTTACTCTTCTGAAAATTATGACTATTTTGGATAAGAAAGCATTGTTAGGAGAGTATAGAACAACAGCAGCAAAAGAATTTTTATGTCAACTTTTACATCATTTACAATTATGATTTTTTATCATCTACAGCACAAACTTTTACGCTTCCCTTAAAAACACGAATCCGGGCCCATAAGCCCGGTTTCATCTATTGCACCTCTTCCCACCCTGCGTTATTTATGAAACGACAAAACACCCTCTCTCCCAAAAGAGGCGTTCTCTCTAGCTCAGTGACGAACCGGAGAGAACGCCTAGCGCGGTGTGTTTTCGACAGCATCACCGGGAGGTGATGCGTCTGGAGGCGACTGCACAGAGGGGGATCTATGCAGAAGCACCCAATCTTTATGGAGAAAAAATTCTCCTTATTTGCTTTTTTATATTTGCCCTTGCTCTTTCTTTTTCACGGGGGGGGGTTACCTCTCCCCCCGTCGCCCCGTGCGTGCACTTTTCAGCACAGCGACCAACACAGCTCTCTTCGTTCGCTGGTTGTCTGCTCACCCGGGATCCAGCGTCGTTGGCTCTTACCCTTGCCACTTCTTCTCACGGGGGGGTTACCTCTCCCCCCGTCGTCCCGGGCTTGACCCGGGATCCAGTGGCTTTGCTTTTGATCTTGCTTCTTCTTTCACGGGGACAAATGCCCCTACCGCCTCAAACAAAAACCAGCGAGGCGCAATGAATGCGCCTCGCCGCTATCCTATCTACTTCCTTTTCTGAATAAGCGCCAAACCAAGCAGTGCGAAGAGTGCCGCACCTACGCCCGTGTTGCAGTTGCTTGAACCGCCGCTGCCTGTGCCGGTCGGCGTGCTGCCGCCCTGTACCGTCACGTAAACAGTCTGATCGAAGGTCGAACCGTCCGGACGCTGGAGCGTCACGACATAGAAGTAGTTCCCCGCCGCCTTTGCAACGCCAGTCACAACGACTTTGCCGTTCATAATATCCGCGATCAAACCGCTGACATCCGTCTGCATACCCGTATTGTCCACTGCAATCGCAGTATAGGGCGAGAAGTCGTAGGTCAGATTGACGTCGGTGCCGGGAACGATCAGGCCGTCTGCGGGGTCACCGGTAACGGTGCCATCGACAGAGCTTGCGCCCTCTTCGACAACCTTAATCGAGCAGCTCAGTTCCGCCGCAAGCAGATCAGTCTCAACCGCGCACGTTACTTTCTCCGTACCCGCCGCCACTGCCGTAACAGTCACTTTCAGGCCGTCCGCGCTCGGCACGACGGAAATAAATCCAAGCTCTTCCGTGCCCCATGTAATGGCGTCGCTGTCCAAACCGACCATGCCGGGCAAACCGGTGATGTCGAGTTCGTAGGTTTCACCAACAGTCATCGTATGTGATGTGCCCTGATCCAGTGCGACAACATAGGCATCGAGTGTGTCAGCATCGTCCGTTGCGTCGAAGGAGGTGATATTTGTGCCAGGTCTTTTTGCAACATTGCCAGTCCCTCTGTCAGGGCTGACGATGCCATATGCATAGCGGGAATCCGCTGCCGTTTCATTGCTGCTATTGAGCGTCCCTATCACGCCACCGAAACTATTCTCTGCGCCAACAATTTGACCAATACCAAACGCTACACAATTCTGCATCTGATTACCCGCAGCATTGTGGAACCACCCAATGACGCCGCCCGCACTGTTGCCCTTGATGAGATCAATGTCATAAGCTGCGCAGTTCACAACAGTCCCGGATGCAAGTCTTCCAACGATGCCACCCGCACCAGCGCCGCTTTCTGTTTCTGACCCTGTAATTTCCCCTATATTAGACGCAATACAGTTACTAATATCCGCACCAGCCAGACTACCGACAATGCCTCCGCCATAACATTCAGCAGTTATTACACCAATCCCCGCAACGACACAACCGGTGATGACGTTAGCATTTGAACGCCCCGCAATACCGCCCGCATAATAGCCGCTGACAGACAGAATATCCTGCACCAAACAATTTTCGATTACCGCGCCCGCATTGCTTCCGACGATACCGCCCGCGCGGCTATTAGATACCCCACCGCGAGAAATGATAGAAGTCATGGAACCGCTAACCGTGCAACCGATGATTTCACCATCAGCATCGCTTCCACCAACAATACCACCAACAAAATGCAGCCCATCTACGCGAACGCGTTGCACAGCACACGCAATAATTTGCCCAGTCGGCTCGTTACGGCAAACAAGGCCCCCCGCATTGGAAGAATTACTCACTACTTGCAGCCCTGAAACGCTGCTATCCGCTACTACACCACCGTTGCGTGAAACCATGCCACCTGCAAATACACCTTGTACCGCGCCAGTCTCAACACGAAGATTCTGGATGGTTCCGTAATTGCCGCCCGCGACTGCTGCTGCATGCATTACCGATGCCGCATCTATATCCCCAAGAATATTGATCCCTGTAAGAGTTAAATTTTTCAGCATCGCATTACTGCCCAAAACGCCAAAGAGCCCTACTGCCTGCTCAGAAACCCACTCTGTATCGCTAGCGGGATAACAATACCGTACTGCATTCGCAGCATTGACAGTAAGAGCAAGAATCCGGAACCCTGCACCGTCAAAGGTACCGTTGTAAGAAAGGTCTTCCTGGAGATTGTTCCCAGGATTTTTCCCGTAAATATCCGCAATCAGGATATGCTGCCCGATTGGTTTCCAGTCGACACCGGAAAGGTCGATGTTTGCCGTCAGCTTCGCGTTCGAATCCCGCGCGATACTGCCATCATTGATCCCGGCGCCAAACTCTATGAGTTGTGCCGCCGTCCCGATCTCATACACGCCATCCGCGTTCGGCGTAAGCGCC
>JAJDJB010000056.1 GCA_030266985.1 Synergistaceae bacterium OttesenSCG-928-D05 | reverse complement strand
ATACCACTCTTTGACGTAACCGTCCATGCCCTCTGCGAGAGCGTAGTTCCATGCGCCTGCATCCACGATGCCATTTTCCGTAAGCGCACCGTCTCTCAATTGGATGCCCGCGTCACTGGTAGGCACACTGCCGGGGCCGCTGCCTGGATCGGACGAATCTATGTGATTCATCACGATCAGAGGCTGGTCCATTCTTTCTGCCCCAGCATATCCCATCATTTGAAGGTCGATGTCGTTGATTCCTGTCGCACGCCCAATTCCATAGATATGGTCGCTTTTGTTCGCGTTAACGTCGGCTTTCATAATAAACACGCCCAACGGGTCGCTTGCCGTACCTATCGTTCCGGTCAAATTGTCGATGGTAATCTTCTTGTACGCGCTGTCATCCACGACGAACGCATTCTGACCATTGAAGTCTGTCTCGGTCGAGTGAACGAAGTCTACGATCCCGCGGTTGGTCAGATTGCCCTGCATGTTGGAGTCTTTGGTTACTTGCCAGTAGTCTGACTTGCTGATGTCAGAACCTCTCGCATCGAGCGTGATGTCGATGCGTGCGTTCGGGTTGGCAGGATCCGCGTTCGCCGCGCCGATGAAGTCCGTACCGTCACGCAGGATGACCGCAAGCGTGCCGTCGTCCGCACCTGTGTGCGTGATGTCGCCGGAGAGGAAGCTGGACTTCGCGATCACGGCGCCGTTGCTGTCCGTACGGAGCAAGTTGAGGTTATCGTTCATGCCGGCAGTGACGTCCGTCAGGTCGATAGTACTGCCGGTGTTCACGTACATATGCCATGCAGTGTTATCTGCGACTTCAATATCGCCGTTCTCAACTCCGATGAACCCTTTGTTCTCCGCAAAGAGTCCGTGTGAGTTTTCACCCGCTGTCGATACTAGAACACTGCCGCCGCCGATATCATCCGCAATGAGAATCGTCCCGCTGTCTGTATAAGCAGCATGCGACGCATCTCCTACGGTCTCAATACCCTTATTGACAACAACGAGGCTGCCGGATTCTGCGTTAACGCCCGTTGAATCGTAACCGTACGTCTTTATCCAGCCATCCACAATCGTGAGCGCGGTGTCGCTCGCGTCTACGCCATGGGCATCGTCATTCATTGTCATAACATTGCCGCCTATATGCACAAGCGTATCTTCGCTGGCAGCAAACACACCGTACGCACCGTAGCCATATGTCGCAGCATCTCCGGAGACATTTACTGTCGAGCCAGACAGTGCCGTCACTGCGTCTGCGTACAGATCGCCCGACGTGTTTCCGTGGGTCGTTACGTTGCCGCCTACATTGATCGTGGACAAGTCTTCCGCCCGGACGCCGCCAGATGCGACACCCCGCGTTTCGACATCATTACTGATCGTAATAGAAGCGTTTGATACTGCGCTGGCGCCGATGGAAAAATCTCCGTCCACGGTGATATCGCCTGCAACCTCGATACTTCCTCCATTGAGGGCGCTTGCGCCAGCACTGTTTTTACCTTCTATTGCAATATTGCCGCCAAGATACACATCGCCCGAGTCCGCCGCACCGCCAAAGGAATAATCCCCAACCATGCTGATGCCGCCGGTAACGCTGATCTCGCCATTCGCGAAAGCGTACGCGCCGTATATTGCGTCGCCAGAAGCGCCGGCTGCCGTAGATTTAATATCGCCCTGCACGTCAACAGAACCGCCCAGGCCCGCAACTGCTCCATAAGAACCGGCTATCGTGCCGGTTAGTATGATATCTTTGCTTACATAAATTTGGCCGTTGTCCGACGCGTATACTCCCTTGGCTTTTGCTCCGTTCACAGTGACAGAGTCTGCGAAAGCAACACCGTCGTCCGCCAGAATGCCATAAGAGCCATCGCCCGCCGTGACAAGGCCTTCTACTGTGAGAATGCCTCCGCTGACGTAGGCACCGCGGGAATCGCCGGAAGCGGAAAGAGCTTGCATCAGCTGCGTCGTTCCGCCAGTTACTTTGATACCGGTCGCGTTATTGTTCGCAACAATATCTTCGCTGGCAATCAGCAACCCCGCGCTGACCGCCCCAGTCGCACCGTCCGCTGCGCTGACAGAGCCAAGATACGCTTGCCCATCCGCAAACACGTCAACGCCAATTGAATCCGCACTGGCAGCGCTCATATTGCCTTGTATCGTCAGCGTGCCGAGTTCTACGCTCGCACCTGTGCCGCCAGCGACAACATCCAGGTTTCGCTTCATTAGAACAGTCGCATCGTTTGACACGACCATACCCTGTCCATGGCCGTTGACAAACCAATCATCGCTGATTACGATATCTGCATTCGCACTGACTGCAAACAAGCCGATTCCATCTGTCACAGACGCACCGGAGAGCCTCACTGTCGAATCGCCAGAAGCAATTACCCCCACACCGTCAACGACGGATAGCAACCCGCCCACTGTCAGGCTGCCGCTTGTCGCTATTGCGCCCGCTGCCCCTGTGCCATCGACGTCAATCGCATCAACGGTCGACCTGCCGCCTGAAATTGCAAGCCCGAGCGAATCTTTCGCGCCAGCAAAAATATATCCGATTTCTGACACCCCGCGCGTTTGCAGAACAGCAATATTATCCCCAGAAGCCGTATCTGCGATCAGCACCTGATTGATCTTTGCCTGTGCGGTACTGGTGCTGTCCAGCTTTACACCAATATTATCCTGTCCGCCCGAAATCGCCACAGTGTCGAGATTTGCAGTTCCGGCGCCCTGCACGTCAATACCAATCAGGCCATCGCCTGAAAGCGCTGTTGTCCCAAGCGTGTTGATCGTACCACCGAGAAGAACGACTCCTGTATTATTGCTGCCTGTTACAAAGATATTTTCACTGTCGGCGTCCGTACCAATATTCGCCGTTCCTTTTGTACGCACTCCGACAGCATGATTGCTAGTGTTGAGGTTATCACCCGATGCTATGACCTTTGCGATGTTCATGGTATCACTGCTTCCATGCAGATCAGCACCGATCGTTCCTTCTCCCTCAGCGGTTATCGTGCCAAGGACATTTGCCATGGATGCCCCGCCGGTAACGTCACTTCTGATGTGTATCCCTGTCGCACCACCGGAAGCGTTGATATCTCCGTCAACGCGAGCATCACCGCTCCATGCGGACATATAAATACCATAGCTCCCGGCTCCGGAGACCGACACATCGCCCTCTACTGAGGCCGCACTTAAACTCCCTGCATTGGTGCCTGTTACGCGCAGCCCCGTACTGCCCGCTCCGGAAACGGTAATGTTTCCGTGAATGGAGCCGCTGCCGCTGTTATGAACATAAACGCCATTGGAACTATCGGCAGATACAAGCACGTTACCGCCTACAGCAACATTTCCTCCGGCGCCCCAATTACGCGCTCCATTGGAATTATTGCCAGTCACGCTCACATTGCCGCCAATCGTGATCTTGCCATTGGCTTCGATATTGGCAATGTTCACCCCTACAGAACTATTCCCCGAAACATCCACGTGCTCTGTCACGTTAATAGTGCCATCGGAAATCCTGACGCCCTCACTAGTTTGGCCGGAAACCGTAACACTACCGACAGAGACATCGGCGGAATTTGCCGGTCCTATATAGACACCGGCGGATTGTGACCCCGATGCGATTATTTCCCCTGCTTTTATTGTTACGTCACTGCCAGTGTTATTTGTGCTCTGATTGTTGTAAGTTGAAACACCATGAGCCAAATCCCCTGAGGCAATAATTCTATCCGCTGAAATCGTTGCATCGCTGCCTTTGAGGCGCACGCCGCGCGTTCGTGACGTGGAAGCGGTAATGTTTCCCGCATTGATACGCACCGTTCCTCCATTTGCGTATACGCCGGAAGAAAAAGAACTGCCGCCCGGATTTCTTTCCACCAATATATCGCCGTCAAGGATAACAAGCGTACCATCTGCGTTGACAGTAACCCCAACTGCCGTTGCGTTCGCACCCGAACGGACAAATATTCCATCTGGGCTGACTGTCAAAGTTTCCCCGGCTCCTACCGTCAAACCGTTGCCAGTCTTTATGTCTACGCTGGTCACATCTCCAGACACCGCTGCCGCCGCACACGGAAATACGGACAGAACCACTAAAACACTGCATACAAGAAATGTACTTTTGCCAAAGATTGATCTTCTCATCCTATACCTCTTTTCTTTGTATCCATTAAATACTTAAAAAAGCAAACGTCTCTCACCTTACCCCTTCCATCCGGAGTAAGGAATCGTAATTCATCGCAAAACCAATCGAATGATGATCGAAAAGGAGTGATGAAAGCCCCGATTATATTCTACCCATACAAAACGCTCTTATACACTGAGGAAACTATGCACCTTTTCCAGTCTTTGTTAAGAACGATAACAACATTTAACGTTATTTTAACATTTCTCCCTGCGATTGGCTATAGGGATGGAAATAAAGCCATGTGTATCTAAATATGAAGTTTTGAAGAGGAAAAAACTCGCCCCTGTTCAGAGGCGAGCTGTCAGTTCCGTTGAGGGCTGCAAGGGGCTGTTGCGTGTTGCGAAGTCAGCGCGCCAAATAGCGCGCGATTTTCTTATAGGACGGCGTAATCGGCATCCTTGGGATCACCTATAAACATATGCCCCGGCGCATGCGTGATGGCGAAAGGCGGTTTGCTCTGCATCACGGCGGCCTGCGGCGTAACGCCGCACGCCCAGAAGACGGGCACTTCCCCTTCGCGGATCTCTACCGCATCGCCGAACTCCGGCTTATTGATATCCTTGATACCGATTGCGGCGGGGTCTCCGATATGGATCGGCGCGCCGTGCACGGCGGGGAAACGCCCCGTCGCCATGACCGCTTTCGGAACCTGCGCGAACTTGATCGGGCGCATGCTGACGACGGTCGGGCCGCTGAAGCGTCCGGCTGGCTTGCACTGCACGTTCGTGATGTACATCGGAACGTTGCAGCACATATCCATGTGACGAATGGGGATGCCGGCCTCGACCATCGCGCCTTCAAAGCTAAACGAGCAGCCGATGAGGAACGCGACGAGGTCGTCGTTCCAATATTTTGACGCGTCGGTCGGTTCGTCGACAAGGACGCCGTCTTTCCAGATGCGGTAGCGCGGGATGTCGGTGCGAACGTCGGAACCGGGCGCAATCAGTCTCGCTTCGCCGTCTCCGGGCTCTGTCACGTCGAGAATCGGGCAGGGTTTCGGGTTACGCTGTGCAAAAACAAGAAAATCATACGCCCAGTCCTTCGGCAGCACAATCATGTTCGCCTGCACGTGGGAAAGGCACATGCCCGAAGTCGGGTGCGTCCACTCCCCTTTGCGGATCAGCTCGCGCACTTCTTTCGGATTTGCGTTCTTAAACGGCGTGATATCAAACGGCAACGTCATTTCGTAACGACCTCCCTCAATTTTTTTATCGCAACACCAGCTTCTTCAAGCGCTTTTTTGACCGCCGCCGCCATTTCCACGGCTTCCGCGGTGTCGCCGTGCATGCAGACGGACTGCGGGCGGAATTTAACGATTGTACCGTCAATCGCCTCCACAGTTCCTTCCGTCGCCATGCGTACGACGCGTTTCGCCGCCGCTGCGGCGTCGTGGATTACGGAACCGGGCTTCGAGCGGGGCACTAGGGAACCGTCCGGCATATACGCGCGGTCTGCAAACGCCTCCGCCGCGTAGAGCACGCCTTTGTCTTTCGCCGCGCGTTCGAACTCAG
>JAJDJB010000055.1 GCA_030266985.1 Synergistaceae bacterium OttesenSCG-928-D05 | reverse complement strand
TTCGTGTTTTTCGGTTTTCTTTGCCATTGTTATCACCTGTTTATATTAGAGTTCTTGTTTGTTTTTCTAAAAAAGCCCGCGTCACATAGAACCGACGCGGGCTGGTTAGATCACGGTTGTTTTAATTACAGTTCCCGGATAAAATCCACGTCCAGCTTCGTGATTCCCTTGCTGTTCACATCGATTTCGCCGCGCAGTTCGACTTCTTTGCCCTGGTCGTATTTTACGCCGCCCCAGTTGTCGTCGTCGATCTCAACGATCATTTCGCCGCTTGCGTCCGCAAACGTGTATTCCTCGTCGTCGATCTTCAGCTTGAGCTTTCCTTTTACGACGACCCACGTGTCGTCCGCGGCTTTTGATGCCTGTGCGACGGTCGTATACTTGACTGCCGCGCCGTCTTTAATCACCGCGTAGGCTTCGATTTTTGCGCCGTATTTGGAATCCGCGTCCATTTCTCCCGCGACTTCTACGACATCGCCGATTTTGAGTTCAACGCCGTTCAGCCGCTTGGCTTTAACGTTGAACATGATCTCGCCCGAAGAATCCTCGAGTACGAAACGGTCAAGTTCCGCCGTCGCCTTGATTTTTCCTTTCACGACCACGCGCGCGTCGTCAGGCATTTTTGCCGCGTCGGACGCCTTCATAACGGGGCCGAGTCCCGCAGCAAACGCGCCGAACACGAAAAGGAGCGAAAGCAGGCAGATAACGATAAATGCGGTAATTTTTTTCATTTCTATTTTAAGACTCCCTTGCTCTAGATTCGCCTCCGGTAGGAACGCGTAAGCAATATTATAAAGGCAAGAATTGTAAGATGCAAAGAAAGTATCGGGGCATGCGTATTTTTCAGGCGCGCATGCCCCGAATTTTTTATTTCTCTTCGGGCTGCTCGACGTGGATGACGAGTTCGTTGCCCTGATTTTCGACCTTGATGGTGCTGCCGTCTGTGATTGTGCCTTCGATGATCTTACGCGCAATCTGCGTTTCAAGATATTTTTGAAGGTAGCGTTTCAGCGGCCTCGCGCCGTAAACGGGGTCGTATCCGTTCTTTGCCGCCGTGGTCAGAGCGTCGTCCGTGATGTCGAATTTCACGTGCCGTTCCGCGAGCCTTGCCTCAAGCTGCCGGAGCATGATCTTAACGATCTCCGTCAGTTCTTCCATGCGCAGCGGCTTGAAAAGGATGATCTCGTCGATCCTGTTCAGGAATTCCGGCCGGAAATGTCCGCGCAGCGCCGCGAACACGTCGACTTTCGCCGCCTCGGAAATCTCTCCGCTCTCCGCGTTCAGCCCGTTGATCAGTACCTGCGCACCGATGTTGCTGGTCATTATGATGACGCAGTTTTTGAAGCTGACCGTTCTGCCGTGGCTGTCCGTCACGCGTCCGTCGTCCAGAATTTGGAGCAGGACGTTGAAAACATCGTGGTGCGCCTTTTCGATCTCGTCAAAAAGGATGACCGAATAGGGGCGTCTGCGTACGGCTTCCGTGAGCTGACCGCCTTCATCGTACCCGACGTATCCGGGCGGTGCGCCGATCAGTCTCGACACGGTGTGTTTCTCCATGTATTCGGACATGTCGATGCGGATGATGTTCTCCTCGGAATCGAAGAGCGCTTCCGCAAGCGCGCGCGCCAGCTCCGTCTTACCGACGCCGGTTGGGCCGAGGAAGAGGAAGGAGCCGATCGGGCGCTTCGGGTCTTTGATGCCGGAGCGTGCGCGTATAACGGCGTCCGCCACGAGTTCGACCGCTTCGTTCTGCCCGATGACGCGCTGGTGCAGGATGCTGTCCAGATGAATCAGTTTCTCGCGCTCGCCTTCGATGAGGCGCGTTACGGGAATGCCCGTCCATTTCGCGACGATTTCCGCGATCTCTTCGTCGGTGACCTCTTCGCGAAGCAGGTGGGCGGATGCTTTGCTTTCCGCGTTTTTTTCCTCTTCTTCCAGTTTGCGCTCCAGTTCCGGCAGTTTTCCGTGCCGCAGCTGCGCGGCTTTATTCAGGTCGTACTGGCGTTCCGCAAGTTCAATCTCGTGTTTTACGCTTTCGATTTCTTCGCGCAGATTCCGCACCTTTGCGATATCTTCTTTTTCGGATTCGTACTGCGCGCGCAGCGTATTTGCGCGCTCTTTCTGGTCCGCGAGTTCTTTCTGCAAGGTTTCCAGACGATCTTTGCTCGCTTTGTCTTTTTCATTTTTCAGCGCGGCTTCTTCAATCTCGAGCTGCATCACGCGGCGCTGCGCGTCGTCGAGTTCCGCCGGCATCGAATCGATGTCGGTGCGGATCATTGCACACGCTTCGTCCACGAGGTCGATCGCCTTGTCCGGCAGAAACCGATCTGTGATGTAGCGGTTCGATAGGGTAGCAGCGGCGACGAGCGCGTTGTCCTGGATGCGCACGCCGTGGTGCAGCTGGAAGCGTTCCTTCAGGCCGCGCAAGATGGAAATCGTATCTTCGACGTCCGGCGCTTCCACAAGTACCGGCTGGAAACGGCGTTCGAGCGCCGCGTCCTTTTCGATGTAGTTGCGGTATTCTTCGAGCGTTGTGGCGCCGATGCAGTGCAGTTCGCCGCGCGCGAGCATCGGTTTCAGCATGTTGCCCGCGTCGATTGCGCCTTCTGCCTTGCCTGCGCCAACGATGGTGTGGAGTTCGTCGATGAACAGGATCACGCGTCCTTCGCTCTGCTTGACTTCGTTCAGCACGGCCTTGAGGCGTTCTTCAAACTCGCCGCGGAACTTTGCGCCCGCGAGCAGCGCGCCCATGTCGAGCGCAAAGATTGCGCGGTCGCGCAGGCCTTCCGGAACGTCGCCGCGCAGGATGCGCATCGCGAGGCCTTCGACGATTGCCGTTTTGCCGACGCCCGGCTCGCCAATCAGGACGGGGTTGTTCTTTGTTTTTCTGCTCAAAATCCGGATCACGCGGCGAATTTCTTCGTCGCGTCCGATGACGGGGTCCAGTTTGTTTTCGCGCGCCGCTTTCACCAGGTCGCGACCATATTTTTCAAGCACGTCGTACGTGTCTTCCGGATTATCGCTTGTGACGCGCTGGTTGCCGCGCACCTCGGACAGTGTTTTTAAAAAGCCGTCGCGCGTGAGGCCGAAGGCGGCGAAAACCCTGCCCGCGGCTGTTGAGCTTCCTTCGGACAGAAGCGCCAGAAAGAGATGTTCGACGGAGACATATTCGTCCTTTAATTTGGACGCTTCGTCTTCCGCTTCCACCATGAGCTTGGAAAGGCGCTGCGAAATATATATTTTCCCCGATTCCTGCCCTGCGCCGGAAACGCGCGGGCGTTTCAATATTTCCGTTTCGATCGTATTTTTTAGATTATCGACGGGGATATTCATCTTGCCGAGCAGTTTCGGGATCAGGCCGTTCTCCTGCGTGAGCAGCGCAAGCGCCAGGTGTTCGCCGTCGACCTCCTGATGTCCGTAACGGATCGCCAGATTTTGTGCTTCGTAAAATGCTTCTTGTGATTTTTGAGTAAGTTTGTTTAGGTTCATAGAAATTCCTCCAGATCAGTTAAAAGATAAGTCTAACTATTACTGACCAACTTGTTATATTATATAGGTCAGGATAAATCAGACAATGTCCATTGTCCTATTTTAGGGCCGATAGACAGGAAATAGAAGGCAAAACTGGCGATTATCTCATTTGTTCTTTGTGTAGTGTGTGATTTCGACAAATGTGCAAACGACGTAATATTTTCAACGAAAATCCGCATGAAAATTCACACTCGTGGACAAAAATAAATATTTTTTTTCAAAAAAGACTTGACAAGTTTCAGCGAAAACGCTAGAGTTGCGTGGCGGCAGTGTAACTGCTTGCAATATTTCCTGTTGGGAGGCAACACAATTTGAAAAGCAACGGCACAGTAAAATGGTTCAACGCAACGAAGGGCTATGGTTTCATCACGACCGACGAAGGTAGCGACGTATTCGTTCACTTCAGCGCGATCCAGGGCGATGGATTCAAGACGCTCGACGAGGGACAGAAGGTCTCTTTCGAGATCACAGACGGCAGCAAGGGACCCCAGGCTGCAAACGTTGAAAAGGCGTAACCAGAGGCATTTCTTTATATATTAATTTGATTAATATCTAAGAGAAATTCGGTATCTAGGGGCTTGCAAATGCAATCCTTAAGGAGGGCACGAGAGATCGGGGCCCTCTTTTTTTTTGTCCGCACACTGTATGCTGTCCGCCGTTTTAAGAATCAGCCTTTTTACATCTGAAAATCGCGCATTCTCCCTTGCCGTAATCGACCTCTTTCGTTTATTGTGATAACATATTTTGAAACGGTTCGACACACACAGAAGACATACACATCAGGAGGCACATCATGTCCCTATTAAAAGATAGAAAACTTTCCGTAGAAAAATTGCGCCGCAAGGCGGATGTTGACTCGTTCGGGTTCAAAACGACGAAGAGCGTACCCGCGCTCGAGGGCCTGATCGGGCAGGAGCGCGCGGTGACGTCGCTGAATTTCGGCCTTTCCGTGCCCAGCAAAGGATACAACATTTTTATCGTCGGCGAGCCCGGCAGCGGACGCACGACTTACGCGCTCGAGGAACTCAAGCAGCGTGCGAAAGATATGCCCGCGCCCGATGACTGGGTATATGTCTATAATTTTGACGAGACAGGCATCCCCATGGCGATCAACCTGCCTGCGGGCAAGGGCAAGGAACTTGCGAAGGACGCGGAGACGGCGCTTGAAGACCTCAAGACGACGCTCGCAAAAGCGTTTGACAACAACGAATATGAAGACAACAAAGCCCAGCTCGTAAAGACCTTCCAGGATGAAGTCAACTCGCTCATGGAAGAACTGCGCAAATGGGCAGAATCCAAAAATTTCCTGATTAAAAGAACGCCGCAGGGTTTTGTCAACCTTCCGATGATCATGGCGCCGCCGCTGCTGGAATCCGCCGAGGACGAAGCGGAGCAGCCCCAGCCGGAGAAGCCGCAAGAGCCCGTGCTGCGCGAGATGCAGCAGGAAGAATACGAAATGCTCTCGCAGGATCAGCAGGACGAACTGCAGAAGGGCTCCGAAGAAGTCTCGCAGAAAACGCTTGAGACGCTTCGCACGATTCGCGAGCGCGAGAAGGATCTGAAAGAAAAAATCAAGGAGCTGGAAGGCGAAATCTGCCGGACGGCCATTACGCCCGTTCTTTCAGAGCTGCGGGTCAAATACGCGGCGAAGGGCAAGCTTGCGGAATGGCTCGACGAACTGACGCAGGACGTAATCGCGAACTTTAACCTTTTCCTGGCTGCGGCGCGCGACGAAGCGGCCGAGGTCGATTTCAGCCGTTACGAAGTGAACTCGTTCGTCAGCAACGACCCGTCGAACGGCGCGCCGGTCATCCGCGAAATGAATCCGAATTATTACAACCTCGTCGGCAAAGTCGAGTACGAAAGCCGGCAGGGGAACCTTTACACGGACTTCCGCAGGATTACGCCCGGAGCGATACACAGGGCGAACGGCGGTTTCCTTTTGCTGGAAGCGGACGAACTGCTGCGGCAGTTTATGTCCTGGGATGCGCTGAAGCGCGTGCTGCGCTGCAACGAGCTCTCGATTGAAAACCTCGGCGAGCAGCTCGGCTACGTTCCCGTATCGTCCCTGCGGCCCGAGGCGGTTCCGATCGACATGAAGGTCGTCGTCGTCGGCACGCCATACCTCTATTACCTGTTGAACATCTACGACCCGGAATTCCAGAAAGTATTCAAGATCAAGGCGGAGTTCGGCATGACGATGAACAGGACGACAGAAACGGAGCAGCAGCTCGCGCAGTTCATCGCGTCCTATGTTGCGCATCAGGGCCAGCTTAACTTCTCTGCAGGTGCGGTGGGCGAGATTGTCGAATGGGCTTCCCGCCTTGTCGAAGACCAAAATAAAATGACGACGCAGTTCAACAAAGTCGCCGAGATTTTGTGCGAAGCGACTGCCTGGGCGCGCATGGAAGGCAAAAAACAGGTCGGCCTT
>JAJDJB010000054.1 GCA_030266985.1 Synergistaceae bacterium OttesenSCG-928-D05 | reverse complement strand
GCGGCGGCGTCAACGACATCGGCTTCCTCGTCAAGAAAATAAACCTTGAAACCGCGATCCAGGTCTGCCGCGAAATGTGCCGCGAGATCGACGCGCAGGGCGTGTCGTTCGACACCGAAATCGCGCGCGTCACCATCGTCGGCGCAGGCATCGCGAACCACCCCGAGATTCCGCCTAAGATGTTCAACATCCTTGCGGAAGAAGGCATCAACATCGACATGATCGCCTCCACCGCGCTCGCGCTCACCTGCATCGTCGCGTCCTCCCGCGCGGAAGACGCCGTGCGCGCACTGCACGAACACTTCATCGAAGAGGTCGCGTTCTAAAATGTCCGGCAAACGCGTAGCCGTCCTCGGCGCCACAGGCCTCGTCGGGCGTGAAATGCTCCTCACGCTCGAACAGCGGAACTTCGCCGTATCGGAACTCGTTCCGCTCGCCTCCGCGCGCTCTGCCGGCAAAACAGTAAGGTTCAAAGGGCAAGACGTAACAGTCCGGGAAGTGAACGAAAACGCCTTCAAAGACGTGGACATCGCGCTCTTCTCCGCAGGCGGCAAACCCTCCCGCCAATGGGCGCCAATCGCGGCCCGGTCCGGCGCGGTCGTCATCGACAACAGCTCCGCCTGGCGCATGGACCCGGAGGTGCCGCTCGTCGTGCCCGAAATCAACGGCGAAGATGTGAAATGGAACAAAGGCATCATCGCAAACCCCAACTGTTCCACCATCCAGGCCGTCGTCGCGCTTTACCCGCTCCACAAAGCGGCGGGGCTTGAATACATCAACATCAGCACCTACCAGTCCGTCGCGGGTACGGGCATCGTCGCAGTCGACGAACTGGCCCAAGGCGCAAAAGAAGTGCTGGACGAAAAAGAACCCGCACCCGGCGTCTACCCCCACCGGATCGCCTTCAACCTGTTGCCGCACATCGGCGCGTTCGACGACCAGGGCGTGTCCGAAGAAGAGTGGAAAATGGTGAACGAATCGCGCAAAATCATGCACCTGCCGGACCTCAAAGTCAGCGGCATCACCGTGCGCGTGCCAGTATTTCGCGGGCACGGCGAATCTGTTGTCGCACAGTTTAAAAGAGAAATCACGCCGGACGAAGCGCGCGAAATACTAAGAAACGCCCCCGGCGTAATTGTCGTGGACGATCCCAAAAACGCAAAATACCCCATGCCCATCGACGCGGCCGGGAAGGACGAAGTCCTCGTCGGCCGGATAAGAAAAGACACAGGACTTGATAGAGCCCTCGCCATGTGGGTTGTAGGGGATAATTTGAGAAAAGGCGCGGCGCTGAATGCGGTGCAGATTGCTGAGTTGTTGTAGGGGATGTTTGTAGCTTTCTTGAATGATTTCATAAAAGCAGAGTATTTGTGCTTTGTTGAACATATAAAAACGGCCGATAAGAATCGATATATTAAGAGGCAGTAGAATTAATTTGCCACGTTGTCTTGTCTTTTCTTCGTCTGCTTCTAACCTGCCTCTCGCTTTTTCGTCGTCGCATGCTACAACGCACATAGGCCGAAGATGACGGAAAAGTTATGCAAGATTCTTAAAAAGAGAAAATTTAAGACATGTTTACTGTCAGACAATGCTTCGTGGTGTTAGAATAGTTACGGAACATTTTTGGCATATCTTTATAGGAGGGAGGGGAACTCGTGACATTTACTTATATCGATTTATTTGCTGGTATAGGCGGTTTCCATCAAGCTGCAGACTCTCTCGGAGGGAAATGCGTCTTTGCTAGTGAAATTGACTCTGAAGCTAGAAAGGCATATGAGGCAAATTATGGATTAAAACCACACGGAGACATTACAAAAATTGACGTCGATGATATACCAAACCATGATGTTTTACTAGCAGGTTTTCCTTGCCAACCATTTAGTATTATTGGAAATAGACTGGGGTTTGACGATATTCGGGGAACGCTCTTTTTTGAGATTGCTCGAATATTAGAAGCCAAAGCACCAAGTATGTTTATTCTTGAAAATGTTAAACAACTTAGTAGGCACGATAAAGGGAAAACCCTGCAAACCATCCTACAGTCTTTGAGGAATCTTGGCTATAAAGTTGACTGGGCCATCCTTAATGCATTAGATTTTGGATTGCCTCAAAAAAGAGAACGGACAATTATCGTTGGTTTTTTAGATAATAGGGTGGAATTTTCATTTCCAAAGGGTTGTGGCGCCGGGAAGCTTGAAGATATTTTGGAAAGTGACGACGAGATAGACTCCAAGTTCTTTGCAAGTGAGCGCATTGTTAATAAACGGTTTGCATATCATCAAAGTTCATGTGTTCCGAGTATTTGGCATGAAAATAAAAGTGGGAATATTTCTAGTTATCCGTATTCGTGCGCATTGCGTGCCGGGGCTTCTTATAATTACTTATTAGTTAATGGCGAGCGACGCCTAACTCCTCGTGAAATGTTGCGTCTCCAAGGTTTCCCTGATACTTTTAGGATAGTCTGCAACGATAGTCAAACGCGAAAACAGGCAGGGAATGCTGTGCCTGTTAATGTAATTAAAGCTGTTTTGGAGGCGGTACTCAATGCAAAGACCAAAGTTGAGAGATAACCAAGGTAAAGGACCATTTGAGCTTTATCCGCTTGGACAAATATCTGATACAACTATCTATAAGATCGCGAAATGGATGACTTATCACTTCGCTATCGGGAAATCAGATATAAATGGCGAAGATTGGGGCGATATATTCGCAAAGTCAATCGATGGTGAACATCTTGGAAAGCCGATGGGCTTGGCTGATGTTGTCTATGAGGGAATGGCATGGTCTGTGAAATCTGTAAAGATAGAAAACCCTCATAAGGTAAAAAAGATCAGGGTTATTTCTGGACGTTGCTCCCCTGACTATTCATATGGCATCTCTGATCCTCATGAGGATGTAGCTCAAACAGGTGCCGCCGTTTTAGCTATATGGAATGAGCGAATTAATATTGCTAAGGAACGTTATGAACCGTTACGTACAAGTGTTTTAGTGCGCAATTTCAACAACATGGAGTTTACATTATTTGAACATGAAACGCTAAGATATAATATCAAAGATTTTGTATGGACGGAAAATAAAAAAGGGAATCTAGAGGGGAATGACATAGCCACAGGTACACATATGTTTACTTGGCAGCCACACGGCTCTCAATTCACTATTTTGTATGATCTGCCATTATCAGTAAGAAGATTCAGAGTAAAACGACCTCCTGTTTTTGACTTTGAAAATATGATAAAAGAAATTGGTTTTGACAAGAGTTGGGTAACAATTCTATAATTATGGTGGATAAGTTCTCCAAAGAGCAAAGAAGTCTAATTATGGCTAGGGTCCGTAGTTGCGATACTACACCAGAAATCAAAGTGAGAAAATTATTGCATAGTTTGGGTTATCGCTTTAGATTGCACAGAAATAATTTGCCAGGGAAACCCGACATCATTTTGCCTAAGTACAAGACAGCTGTCTTTGTGCATGGTTGTTTTTGGCATGGTTGCCCAACATGCAGCCATGCCAGAATACGCCCGAAGGAGAACTCAGGTTACTGGAACAAGAAGCTCGACCAAAATATGCAGCGTGATAGAAAAAATGTTGCTTCTTTACGTGATTTGGGGTGGCGTGTTATTGTCATATGGGAATGTGAAACAAAAAAGAAAAACCTATCCAAGCTAAGCAATTACCTAAAACACGAATTGTCATAGTTGATTTCGTATATTGAAAACCACGAGTACAATAATCAGGCCTTTAGAAGGGTAAAAATTTACTTGTGATTTAAAGAGTCGTCTTTGTGAAATCAAATGCCTTGCTAACATAATGATGTTGTTAGCAGTGCCCTTATCGCACCATTTTTCGACTCCTCGCTCCAAAATGATACAAGAAGTCAAGAAAAATGATACGATAACCACCCCGCCAAAAATCCCCACATGTCGGATGCGCTTTACGGCGATATCGCATAAAATCTATCCGTACCCCTTTATAAAACAATCGATTACCTCAACGCCAGCCACTCAGAAAGGGTGAAAACAATTGCAGGTAGACATGCACTACTACGGGACATATGCCATCGCGCTCGCGGCGGGGATTCCAAACAATGACGCGCGCAAGCTTGCTTACGCGTCGCAGTACGTCGACGACTCGGCCGCGGTGGAGGACAGCAAACACAAAGACGGCGGGCTGCTCGTGACCTTTTCCACGGCGCACCACCTGATACAAAGCGCGCGCACCATGGTCAAAAACGATCAGGATTCCCAGCGCAAAATCTGGGTGCCGAACCATTTCATCCCCGGCGGCGTGGGGGACACGTTCGAAGAAAGAGCCATCTGCACGAAAGACAGCAAAATCGCGCGGACGATGTTTGCCGAGCATATCCAAATGGCGCTTGCCCGCGACTACGGACTGGAGCTCCTCGGCATCGCGACGCATGCCTACATGGACACTTTTTCCCACTATGGATTCTCCGGCTTCAGCTCAAAATACAACAAAATCGTTCCGGCCTCAATCAACAGCAGTGGGATCACGGACGATAAATTCTTGCGGAAGCATAAGACAAAGATCTACAAAATCAGAGAAGAGCGGATTGAAAGCACGTTCAAGGCGAACGTTGTCTCCTTTTTCACCGGCACGCAGGATAGCGCGCTGGGGCATGGCGCCGTTATGTCCTTCCCCGATATGCCATATCTGAACTGGGAATTCGAGTTCCCAATCGCACGCCCCGGCGAAGGCACGATGTCCACCCGCTCAAACAGAATGACATTTATGCAGGCGGCAAAACGCGTGCACGAGAATCTCTCCAAATTTGCGCAAGAACGCTATCAAGCGCCTGAGATAAAAGAATTCAAGGAAATCCGCCGCACGATTGCCCGCGTGCTTGCGACGGAGGGCGACGAAAAAATCCGCAGCAACGCATGGCTGCAATCGGGACTGCTGCCAGCGGGCGCTAAAATCTATGACAAAAACGAATGGGACAGCCATAAAATTACCTTCTCCAGCCTCAACGACTCCAGACAAGGCATCGGGCTGAGCTGCTACCGCTTCCACCAGGCCGCGACCTACCACCGTTACTATATGCTGAAAGACTTGCTGCCGCGTTTCGGCCTCGCCGTGTATTAGAAACGCAAACGACATAACGCATAAAAGCCGCTCTCAGCAACTCGAGGGCGGCTTATGTAATCGGGTTCTATTTACCAGTTTTCTATCCTTCAAATGCATGGAACTTCTGCGGGTATAGAAGATTGTCTCGGATGTTCCGCGGAACATTCCTATCGTATCATTTTTTTTCATGCCTCGTATCAAAATGATACGAGAAGGCAAGAAAAATGATACGAGAGGCCTTGTATGCAAGCACAAAAAATACCGCCCGATAAGGGCGGCAGGGTGATTTTTTAGTTGTGTTTGTGGCATGGTTTTACGTTTCTACATGCACAAAACCTCTTTCTCCGTACAGGATAATTTTCGAAAATCCACTCGATTCTGCCAGCTGTTTAAATTCTTCCTGCCGGGAAGCTGGGACTTTTACGTCTACCGCGCGGCCTTGTAAGTGCTTACTGCGGGGGACTCCGCCCACTTCGGTATTGTGCTTCTCGCAGCGGTAGCCACTCGTTATTACGAGAGGCTTTTGCCAGATGTTCCGGAGCTGTTGCAGACGTTCGAGCAGGAGCGGGTGGAGCTTTACGGTTTTGCAGCATGGGCATTCGAACTCCCGAAGTTTGAAATTTTCTGTGAGGCGGATATCATTTACTTTCATTCGTCGTATCTCTTTTCTTTTGTGCGAACAGGGATAGAAGCAGGAACATGATTTGCCGCAGGATATTTTTCTCTTTTTTCGTCATATTGGAGTCTCCTTTAGAATAAGATATAGAGAGGGATTAAGATTAGCGCCGTGATTTTGTGCCACCATTTCCATTTACTCTTTCGTTTCGTCATGTTTTTACTCCCTTTGTTTCAATCACATTGGCTAGTTTCAGGACGGCGTCCTTCAGTTCTTCCATTCGCTTGTCAGTGCGAAGAAGCAGAAAGGAGGCGACCGCGATCGAGAATCCGTTTTGAAGCATCTTTTCGAAGAATTCTTCCAAAATGTATGTGACCTCCTTTTT
>JAJDJB010000053.1 GCA_030266985.1 Synergistaceae bacterium OttesenSCG-928-D05 | reverse complement strand
CGAAGTGGGGCGACGCTTCGCGCGTCTACATCGGCGACATGTCAGAGGAAGCGGCGAAGAAGTCCGCGAAGCGCGTCAACGAACTCATCGGAAAGGAAATTGCCTTCCCCGTACAAGTGGACGCCACAAAACATGACGAGTTGGTGAAGTTCCTCACCCCCATCGACTCTTTCCTCTCCGCTGTCCCCTACTGGCTCAACCCCGGCGTTGCGGCAGCCGCGCTGGAGGCAAAAGCCTCAATGTGCGACCTCGGCGGCAACACCGACATCGTCAAGGAACAGGTCAAGGCAACGAAAAAATGGCAGGAAGCCGGCATCGCCATGGTCCCCGACTGCGGTCAGGTCCCCGGCATGGCCGCGGCGCTCACCGTCTACGTGATGAGCCGCTTCGACAAGTGCGATGAAATACTGATGTGGGACGGCGGCAACGACCTGCACCCGAAACCGCCCTTCAACTACGTCTGCACCTTCAACATCGCCGGGCTGACCAACGAATACTACGGCGTCGCCTATTTCCTCAAGGACGGCAAAGTTGACGTCGTTCCGACGTTCCGCGAAGAGGACTACGAGACCGTAGACTTCCCAGAGCCAATCGGCCGCATGGAAGCGTTCGTGGCGGGCGGCGGCACTTCGACCATGCCCTGGACCTTTGAGGGCAAATTAAAGACCCTCTGGAACAAAACGCTGCGCTGGCCGGGACACTTCCAGCAGTGGAAGGCCTATATGGACGCCGGGCTGCTTGAGGAAGAACCGATCGAAGTCAAGGGCCAAATGGTATCGCCGCGCGACCTTCTGCACGCAGTGATCGATCCCAAGATCCGCGCAAAACCGGAAGACCGCGATATCGTCATCGTGCGCGTGCTCGGAAAAGGCACGAAAGAAGGCAAAAAGGCGGAATACCTGCTCGACCTCATCGACTACTACGACGAGAGCACCGGTTTCACCGCCATGGAGCGCACGACAGGCTGGGACGGCGCGATCGTCGCCATCATGAACGCCCATGGCGTCACCCCGCGCGGCGCGAACAACGTTGAAAACGCAGTCCCCGGCGACAAGTTCGTCGAAGAACTCAAAAAACGCGGCTTCAACGTCCAGGAGAGCATGCGTTTCATCTAAAAACCGCAAAGCGGTGTGCGTTCTCACGAACACACGCCGCTTTTTCAGGCGATCCAGTATTTTATCGAAATTTTCCATGTAAATTGTCTATTTATTCTATGTTTAGTTTATAATACAAGTACAGCAACAAATTTAAATGATAGGGAGGTTCAGAAATAATGAGTAATGAGAGTGAGAACACTCGCGGAAGGTTGCCAAGCCTGGCCGAGTCCATCATGGTCATCCTTGGCGTAGCGGCAATCATCATGATCAGCGTCGTCTACATGGGACAGGACGCGCACATACCCATGTTTATCTGCGTGCTGATTACCTCTGTGCTCGGCCTGCGGCTGGGCAACAAGTGGCAAGTCATTGAAGACGGTTACATTTCCGCCGTCAATGCGACGACATCTGCCTTTCTCATCCTGATGATGGTCGGCGTCCTAGTTGGGGTATGGATGCTGGCAGGCGTCATCACGACAATGATCGATTACGGACTGGCGATTCTTTCGCCCAAAACATTCTTGATCGCGACATTATTTATTTGTAGTATCGTCTCTCTCTCGACGGGCAGCTCCTGGGCAACGGCGGCCAGTATCGGCGTCGCGCTCGTCGGCGTCGGCGCGGGACTTGGGATCCCGATGGGCTACACGGGCGGCGCAATTATCTCCGGCGCGTACTTCGGCGATAAGCTGAGCCCGCTCTCCGACACAACGAACCTCGCGCCAGCAGTCGCCGGTGCGAAACTTTACGACCACATCCAGGCGATGCTCTCGACGACGGGAACAAGCTACGTAATCGCAATCGCGGTCTTCGCATTTCTTTCGTTTACTACTGACATCAGCGGCGACTATGACCCAAGCCGCGTCAACGCAATCCGCGCGGCGCTCGAGTCCGCGCAGAACATCAATCCGCTGCTGCTGCTCCCGCCCGCACTCGTCATCGGCTCCGCAGTGCTTAAGGTTCCCGCCGTTCCGGGCATGATGATTGGGATTGTTACTGGCGCACTCTGCGGCTTCTTCCTACAGGACGGCGTCGGATTAGCCGCGATGATGGAAGCAGCGCAGTACGGCTATGAGGGCGCGGTCGACGCCGCCGTTTCCGGCGAGGAGATCGCGGAACTCGTAAACAGCCTGCTCACGCGCGGCGGTCTGCAGTCGATGATGTGGACCATTTCCCTGAGTTGGTTCGCCATCGGCTTCGGCGGTATTCTGGAAGCGATCGGCTACCTGCACGTCATTCTCGAAGCTGCCGTGAAAATGCTTCATAAAACCGGCAACCTGATTGCCGCGGTCGTCGTCGCCTGCATCGGCGTAAACCTGCTCGTCGGCGACCAGTACATCGCGATCGTGCTGCCGGGACGCCTCTTCAAACCCGCGTTTGAGAAAGCTGGACTCGCCCAGCGTATGCTCTCGCGTACGCTTGAGGACGCGGGCACACTAACCTCGCCGCTCATCCCGTGGAACGCCTGCGGCGCGTACATGGCGGGTACCCTCGGAATCGCGACGGCAACCTTCGCGCCCTGGGCGGTTCTGAACTGGGTCAACCCCATCGTCGCAATCGTCTTCGGTTATCTCGGCATCAAGATCTTCTACGCGAAGGACGAAAAAAAATAGAATTGCACTCATAACCTAACTTTGGAGGAATGCGCGTATGAAAAAGAAAGTAACGGTACTTGGAAACGGGCTCGTCGGCTCCGTTATGGCGCTCGACTTGGCGGCGGACGAAAAATACGAAGTAACTGTATGCGACCTGAACGCAGCGGGACTTGAAAAGACGAAAAAAGACTCCGGCGGCAGGATCGCCGTACGCACCGACGTGGACTTCGCGTCGCCGCAGTCGATTTCGGACGCTGTAAAGGGGCAGGACCTCGTCATCGGATCCGTCCCCGGCTCGCTCGGTTTTGCGATGGTCGGCGCGGTCATCCGCGCGGGCGTCGACATGTCGGACATCTCCTTCATGGGCGAAGACTACCGCGAATGGGACGCCGAGGCGAAAAAATACGGCGTCACAACCTTTGAAGACGTGGGGGTGGCGCCCGGTTCTTCAAGCGTGCTCATCGGCTACGCCTGCGACATGCTCGACGAAGTGGAGGACGTAACCTATTACGTGACGGGGCTGCCGACAAAACCGGAAGAACCCTTCAACTACAAACTCGTTTTCTCCCCCGACGACCTGATCGAAGAGTACGTCCGCCCTGCGCGCACAAAAAAAGACGGAAAAGTCATCACCATTCCCGCGCTTTCCGGATGCAAACCCGTTCACTTCGACATTCCGGGCATCGCGCTGCCCGAAATGGAAGGATTCTTCACGGACGGCTCACGCACACTGCTCGACACAATTCCGAGCCCCAACGTGACCGAATACACGCTGCGCTATCCCGGCACCGCCGCGCGCATGGAATTCCTGCGCGAGGTCGGGATATTTGACCTAGACCCCGTCGACGTGAAAGGTACGCAGGTAAAACCGCGCGACCTCTTCGGCGCGCTCGCCTACCCGAAAATGAAACTAAACCCCGGCGAAAACGAATTCACCTTCTACCACGTCGAAGTCACGGGCAAAAAGGACGGCAAACGCCTCCAGTACCAGTACAGCCTCTACGACGAGCGCGACATGAAGACGGGATATCCCTCCATGTCGCGGACGACGGGCTTCCCCTGCGTCATCGTCGGGCGTCTGATCGCCGAAGGCATACTCAAAATGCCCGGCGTAAATCCGCCCGAAGCCGTCGGCAAAAATCACAAAGCGGTGGAAATGTTCATCGACGAACTCAAAAAACGCAACGTCAAAATCCACCACAAAATCGTCGAACTGTAAAAACACGGCCTGCGCGCGTCCGGTTTGGCGCGCGCAGGCACATCATCCTGACATTGGGGGCCGTTACTATGAGTGATCTATTAAATAACATCGCAGAAGCTGTATTGGACGGCGACAAAACCGGCGTAAGAAAACTGGTGCAAGAGGCTGTAGACGAAGGCATCGCCGCCGACATTATTCTGGCCGACGGACTGCTCGCCGGCATGAACGAAGTCGGCGCGCTCTTTAAAGACGGCGAAATGTTCGTCCCGGAAGTGCTCGTCTCGGCAAAAGCGCTGCAAGGCGGCATCGACATCATTCGCCCCGCGCTCGCCGAAAAAGGCATCACCACCTCCGGCAAAATATTAACCGTCACCGTCGAAGGCGACCTGCACGACATCGGCATCAAACTCGTCGGTCTCATGCTCGAAGGCGCCGGATTCGAAGTCGTCAACATCGGCATCGACAAAACGGCGGACGAAATCATAGAAAAATTCAAAGAAGTAAAACCGAACATCCTCGGCATGTCCGCCATGCTCACCACAACAATGGGGCACATGAAAGTCGTAGCGGAGCGCATGGCTGCAGAGGTTCCGAACGACGCCATCATCATGATCGGCGGCGCGCCGACCTCCCCCGCCTTTGCCGAGAAACTCGGCGTCTTCTACGCAGCGGACGCGAACGACGCCGTCGAAGTGGCCAAAAAAATTCTTTCTATATAAAAACACAAGAACAGAGCGAACGCTCCGGCGTAAAAACCGGGGCGTTTTTTTATGTTCGCATTTATAATAGAAAGCGGCGGGAATCCCGCAAAAAGGGGCGAAAAGATGAGCTTCAACGACGACGTCTACAAAATCGTGCGTTCCATCCCCGAAGGATACGTGATGTCCTACGGCCAGCTTGCGAGACTCGCGGGCAGCCCGCGCGCGTCACGCGCCGCCGGATATGCGATGTTCTGGTGTCCGTACGATGACATCCCCTGCCACCGCGTTCTCTATCGCGACGGCTCGCTCTCCCCTTCCTGGGCGTTCGGCGGAAAACAGCGCGAACTGCTCATGGAAGAAGGCGTCACCTTCCTAGCCGACGGACGCGTCGACATGAAAGAGCACCGTTTCACGGGTCCATTTCCTATGCTGTTCGAGCAGGAAGAAGAGGAAGACGAAGAATAAGGATTTACGGGACAAAGCAACAACAGCGCGCGCGCAGCAAAACGCCCGCCCTGCCAATCGCCGCGTTAGCGATTTCTATTTATTCTTCGACTGAAAGCCCATGAGCCGCACGTTCGGGAAACGGCTCGTAATACTCTTTGGCACCTCTGAGGTGATAACCGTTTTCGGCCGCTCCGCCGTTTCAGGTTCCTCGATCGCCGTTGTTTCAGTTGAAGCCTCGACTTCATCTTCATCTACCGGCGTCTTCGGTTCCGCTGCCAGCAGCTCCGCCGCGATTTCCTTCAACTCACCCATTGTGACCGAGCGCGGAACGTGCGTTCCGCCGCGGAACACGCTGGTTTTCGAAGCACCTTCCTGTTTATCTGTTTTCGCTTCCGACGGTGCCTCCGCCTGCCAAATCGTGCGCACTTCCTGCGTCACCAGTTTTGCGCCCTTCACAGGATGCGCGAGCATCGGCTCGATGATCGTCATGAGCTGCGTAAGTTCCTCCTGCGAAATATCCGCGCGCAGGTCGCGAATGCTGATCGTGCGGTGACGCGGCTTGCCCTTCGGCGTTACGCCCGTTTCCACCTGTATCGCAAAACGCTGCGTGATCTGCGCCTCGCCGCCGTTTCCATTTTTATCTGCGAAATAACCCGCCATAATTGCCACTCCTCATTGCTTATATAAGATTTATCTATCACGAAGCCCGCTCAAAAAGCAGGGCGAATCTGCTCAATTTCACACCGGGATGTGCGGCTAGCTATATTACCCTAAAATTATTCCTATGTAAATAGGTTTATTATTTATGTTTTAAAATTAACACTAAGTTTAATACTTCGTTCAAAAATCGCACTGTAATTTTTGATTCAAAAAAAATGAACCTTTTTCGACATGAGGCATGTTTTTCATTTTCTCGATACATGCGATATATTTGCTCATGGAGAAGGTTTTTCGAGCCAAAAGAATGCCAGCGCAAAAACACGCTTTTTCTATTTTGAACTTTTTTGAAAAAGAATTAACCTTTTCGTTCACACAAAAAATTCAAACTAGCCTGTCTCGGACGCTGATCCGGGGTTTGAATTCAAGGAATGAAATTTTTTCGGAGGAGTTACGACATACTTATGGAAGAAAAATAAAACGCCGCGCGAACGTAAGAGCTTTCAGTGCAAGCGCCCTGTTCTTTGTTTTCAAAAAAAATTATTTTTAAAGTTCTTCTGTATACTCAAATAAAAACGCGGCAACATGCAGTACGAGGCTCCGGCGGCGTGTGCATTACTACGCCAGGGAGC
>JAJDJB010000052.1 GCA_030266985.1 Synergistaceae bacterium OttesenSCG-928-D05 | reverse complement strand
TTTAGTGCAAAAACGCCGTGCTGTTTCGCGCAAAAGAATGCACCGGACAGATATGCGCGCTATGCGCCGTTTGCGGTACAATACCACTATGAAAACGATCATTAAAAAAGCGCTAAAATGGTACTTCATAACGGTCGGAATCAGTATTTTAATGTTCTGGGCGGTCTGGATTGTTTTGTCCGAAGGGGGGCTGCCGCTTTCGCCGTGGCATAAGTACGTGCCGGATGAAATGTCGGCGGCGGAGATCAGTGCGGCCGACTGGGATGCCTATATAAAACGCGAAGAAGAAATCATGGAGGGCGTTCGGCTCAACGTGACGGAGAAACTTCCGCCTTCCACGCAGGAGGCGAGCAACCGGTACGATAAAAACTCCTTCGTTTACGCGCCGGATTTTGCGGAGAACTGGAACAGGTCGTTTGTTCTCATGCCGGATGGAAAACCCGTCGGCGCGGCCGTTTTTCTGCACGGAATGACGGACTCGCCCTATAGCCTGCGCCACATTGCAAAGCTTTATCGCAAAGGCGGTTTTGTAGCGGTGGGCATCCGTATGCCGGGGCACGGCACGGTGCCGGGCGGCCTTACGGATGTCAAAATGGAAACGTGGGACGCCGCGGCGAAACTGGCGGTGCGGGAGGCGGTTCGGATTGCCGGCGAAGACGCGCCTCTGCATATCGTGGGATATTCCAACGGCGGCGCGCTTGCTATGAAATATGCGCTCGACGCGCTCGGCGACAGTTCGCTTCGCCGCCCCGACCGGCTTGTTCTGCTTTCGCCGATGATCGGCGTCACGCTTTACGCGCGCTTTGCGGGGCTGGCTTCGGTGCCAGCGATTCTGCCTGCTTTTGCGAAAGCAGCGTGGCAGAACGTAGCGCCCGAATATAATCCCTTTAAGTACAACTCTTCCGCGATCAACGGCGCGCGTCAGTCATATCGCCTTACGCACGTTCTTCAAAAGCAAATACAAAAATTGTACGCGTCGGGCGCGCTGCTTGAGCTGCCGCCGGTGCTGACGTTTCAGTCCGTGCTCGATTCGACGGTGAGCACGCCCGCAATTTTCTACTATCTTTATGAATATATTCCCGCGAACGGCAGCGAGATGGTGCTGTTCGACATCAACCGGGCGGCGGATTTAACGCCGCTTATGGACGCGTCGGCGAGCGTGAAGCTGGAAGAGATCCTGCCGCCGCTGCCGCTGTCGTACACGCTTTCTGTCGTGACGAACGACCTGCCGAAGACGCCGGACGGGGATTTCGGGCGGAGCGTATCGGCCCATACCTATTTCCCGGGCGCCTATGCGCCGAAAAACAGCGCGCTCGGTATCAAGTATCCGCCGGATATTTTTTCACTTTCGCACGTTTCAATTCCCTTTCCGATGGACGACGAACTTTATGGCATGACGCCGCCGCCCGACTCGGCCGAAGTCTTCGGCGTCAACCTGGGCGCGGTTTCCGCGCGCGGTGAAAAGGGCACGCTAATCGTCGACATGGAGTCTCTGTTCCGAATTATGTCGAACCCGTTTTTCCCTTACATGGTTGAACGAATCCAGGCCGGAATAGACGACCCGGCGCCGCGCCCCGACGTGAAACCACACGTCAAGCGCGATCCGGACTCGAATTTACGCGAGCGCGAAGTCGAGCGGCTGACGGAACTGGAAAATTAACCGCACATCCCTATCTCTAAAGGAAGGTTTTGCATTTATCAGCAGTCAAAGGGTGTTTTTGCGGAGGTCATCTCTATGGTTTATTTGCTATGATTCTTATTAGCATTAACATCTCGAATGGAGGTTTTTCTGTGAAGAAAAGTTTGGTTTACCTAGTTACGCTGGGGTTGCTGGCGGTTTTGCTGGCCGGCGGTGCGGCCTTTGCGGCCGAAGAGAAAGTGCTCGTCGTTTACACGGCGCGCGCGGAACAATTGAATAACGCGGTCATCCCGGAATTTGAGAAGGATACCGGTATCAAGGTAGAAATCGTTGTGGCAGGAACCGGCGAGGTTTTGAAACGCGTCGAATCGGAGAAGAACAATCCGCACGGAGACATCCTCTGGGCGGCGGACGAAACAATGCTTTCGCAGTACAAGCACCTCTTCATGAAGTACGTTTCGACGGAAGACGCGAAAATGCAGCCCGAGTTCCGCAACAAATCCGGCTATTTCTCGCCCGCTTTCGCGGACCCGACCGTCATGATCGTGAACACGAAACTGCAGGGCAATCTGAAACTGGACAGCTGGGCGGATCTGCTGAATCCGGCGCTTAAAGGGAAAATCGCGTTCGGCGACCCGATGAACTCGAGCTCCGCGTTCCAGTGTCTGATGGCGGTCCTTTACGCGGCGGGCAAAGACGGCGATCCCATGTCCGACGAAGCGTGGGCGTTCGTCGATAAGTTCATCGCGAATCTGGACGGCAAAGTTGCCAACAGCTCAAGCCAGGTCTTCAAGGGCGTTTCGAACGGCGAATACGTCGTCGGCCTGACGTGGGAAGATCCCGCGGCGAACCTCCAGCGGAGCGGCGCGCCGGTCAAGGTCGTTTTCCCGAAGGAAGGCGCTGTCTTCCCCGGAGAGTCCGTGCAGATCATCGCGAACTGCAAACACCCTGAGAACGCGAAGAAATTCGTGGACTACATGTTGAGTGAAAAAGTCCAGAAGGCAGTCGGCGAAAACCTGACGGTTCGTCCGCTTCGCGCGGGAATCAAACTCGGCGATCATATGACGCCGATGTCCGGAATCGCGCTGTTCCCGACCTACAGCGAAGCGTGGGTTGCCGAAAACAAGGCAAAGATCACGCAGAAATACGGAGAGCATCTGGAAGATTCGATGTAAGATGTAAATCAACTGAATACTTGGGCCCTGCTTCGCCTTTCGAGGTGAGGGCAGGGTCCTTTTTATAAGGGAGTTCTTAGTGTGAGTGTAACGATCGATATTGATAATGTTGTTAAGAAATACGGAGATCTGACGGTGGTGAACGGCCTGTCCCTGAAGGTTGATCCGGGCGAGTTTTTTACGTTGCTGGGGCCCTCGGGGTGCGGTAAGACGACGTTGCTGCGGATGATTATCGGGTTCAACTCCATCGAGGCCGGCGAGATTCGCGTCGACGGCCGCGTGGTCAATGACGTGCCGACGGACAAGCGGAACATGGGCATGGTCTTTCAGAACTATGCGATTTTTCCGCATATGACGGTCTATGAAAATGTCGCGTTCGGGCTGAAAATGCGCAAGCTGTCGAACGCGGAGATCGCGCCCCGCGTCGCCGAGATTTTAGAGTTGGTAAAGATCGACGCGCTGCGCGACCGGAAGCCCACCGAACTGTCGGGCGGGCAGCAGCAGCGCGTGGCGCTTGCGCGCGCGATCGTCATACAGCCGGAAGTGCTGTTGATGGACGAGCCGCTTTCGAACCTGGACGCGAAGCTGCGCGTGGAAATGCGCAACGTCATCAAAAACATCCAGCATAAACTCGGCATTACGACTGTCTACGTCACGCATGACCAGGAAGAGGCGCTGGCCGTCTCGGACCGCCTCGCGGTCATGAACGCGGGCGTCATACAGCAGATCGACACGCCGCAGCGCGTGTATCAACGCCCAGCGAACCTCTTTGTCTCGACCTTCATCGGTCTGAGCAACGTCCTGAACGGAAAGATTACCGGCGACGGAAAGGGAGTCGATTTCGGCGGCTATATGGTCGAGATGGACAACCTGAACGAGCTGGCGAAGCCGAACGCCCCCGTCCTGGTCAGTGTGCGTCCCGAGGAATTTGTGATCGACCGCGCCGCGGGCGAGGGGTTAAAGGCGGTCGTGAAAAACCGCGTCTTCCTCGGCTCCACGATCCACTATTTCCTTGAAATGGGCGACAAGGAGCTAGAAGTCATCGACCGGGCGGACAACCTTGAGATGATCCCGGCGGGCGCGCAAGTGACGCTTACCGCAAAGGCGAACAAGATCAACGTCTTTGACGAAAGCGGCGGACGCAGCCTGATAGCGGCGGAGCGTACGCAGTGATGCACGAGCCCGGCAAAAAGAAAGTCGACGGGTGGTTCGCGCTGGGTCTTCTGCTGACCGCGCTCTTTTTGGTCTTTGTGCTTTACCCGCTGCTTTTGATTCTCTATAAGAGCGTTCTGGATCCCGCAAGCGGCGGGACGACGACCGCGAACTTCGTGAAATTCTTCAGCCGAAAATATTACTGGATCACGCTCTGGAACAGCGTCAAAGTCACGACCTGCTCCACCTTTATCGCGGTCCTGCTGGGGCTGCCGATGGCCTATGTGCTGCGCAACGTTAAGATTCGCGGACTCAGCGTCATCAATATCCTGATCGTCATATCCTACCTCTCGCCGCCTTTCATCGGCGCGTACGCGTGGGTGCAGATGCTGGGCCGCAACGGCCTCATCACCAATATTTTCAACAAACTGTTCGGGATACAATTCGCTGGGATTTACGGCTTTGCGGGAATCGTTCTAGTTTTTTCGCTGCAGTCTTTCCCGCTTGTCTACATGTACGTCTCCGGCGCGTTGAAAAATCTCGACAATTCCCTGAACGAAGCGGCGCGCAGTCTCGGATGTTCGACCTTTCAGAGCGTCTGGCGCGTCGTTACGCCGCTCATCCTGCCGACGCTGCTTGCGAGCGCGCTTCTTGTGTTCATGCGCGTGTTCTCCGATTTCGGAACGCCGATGCTCATCGGCGAAGGGTATCGCACCTTTCCCGTCCTGATCTACACGCAATTTATGGGAGAGGTCAGCACGGACAGCCACTTTGCCGCCGCGCTCTGCGTCATCGTCATCGGCATCACGCTCGCGCTCTTCTTCCTGCAGGGACTGCTCGCGCGCAGATGGTCCTACTCGATGTCCGCGCTGCGCCCGATGGAGGCGAAGAAATATTCCGGCCTGTCGAATTTCCTAGCGCACCTGTTTGTGCTCTCCGTCGTCGCGCTCGCGATAATCCCGCAGTGTACAGTCATCTTCTCGTCATTCCTTGAAACGAAAGGCGGGCACGTTTACACCGGCAACTTCTCGCTCGAAAATTACGCGAACACGCTGCTCGCGAAAGACAACAACGCGATCGTCAACACCTATCTCTTCGGCGTTGCGGCAATCGCGCTGGTTGTCGTCATGGGCGTTTTGATCTCCTATCTGTCCACGAGAAAAAAATCGCCGCTCACCGCCACGCTGGATACAATGACAATGATGCCCTACATCATCCCCGGCTCCGTGCTCGGCATCTCGTTCCTGTACGCGTTCAACGCGCCGCCCCTTATTCTCGCGAACACGCCGCTGATCATGATCATCGCGCTATCGCTGCGGCGCATGCCTTACACAATTCGGTCCAGTACGGCGATCATCTCGCAGATCAGCCCGTCGATCGAAGAGGCGGCGATCAGTTTCGGCGCGTCGGAACGGACGACCTTCCTGAAAATCACGCTGCCTATGATGCTGCCCGGCGTGCTAGCAGGCGCGATTATGAGCTGGATCACGATCATCAGCGAACTGAGTTCCTCGATCATTTTGTACACGAGCCGGACGCGCACGCTGACCGTCGCGATTTACGCGGAAGTCATCCGCAGCAACTTCGGAAATGCCGCGGCGTATTCCACCGTTTTGACCGTGACGTCCGTCCTCTCGCTTTTGCTCTTTTATAAATTGAGCGGAAAACGGGAGATCAGTATCTAGATCGATAGAAAAGAGTTGTAATCGACGGCCGCATGCGGTATGATGCGGACGCAAAATATGCGGGGGAACGCTCCGGCGTTGAGAAGGTTAAAACCTGACCCTTTGAACCTGACGGTTAATACCGGCGTAGGGAAGCAGCGCGATGAATTTGCGGGGACGCTTCTATATGAGGCGTCCTTTTTATTTTGAGCGTTTTTTCGTTTTTTTCGCCGCCCGTGTTCGCTCCGCAACGACAAGGAGGAGAAACAATGTCATTCGCGTGGAGTCTCAAAGAAAAAGCGGCAAAGGTTTGGGAGGCCGGGTATGCGCATCCGTTCGTGCAGGAACTCGGCAAAGGAACGCTCGAGAAAGAGAAATTCCAGTTTTACCTGCTTCAGGATTACCTCTATCTCCAGCAGTACGCCAAAGTGTTCGCGCTCGCCGTGGTGAAGGCCGCGGACGAAGAAACAATGACGCGCCTCACGAACGCACAGCACTGGATCCTGGCGGAAGAGATGAACATCCACCGACAGTACATGGCGGGCTTCGGCATCACCGCGGCGCAGGCGGCGGAAGCGAAAGCGTCGCTCTACAACCGCACCTACACGGCGAACATGCTTGCGGTCGGACAGACGGGCGGCCTGGCGGAAATACTGGCGACAATTTTCCCCTGCGCTTGGACCTACAGCGATTACGCGCGGCGCCTGAAAGCGCAGTACGCGGACGCGCTGGAGACGAATTTCTACAAAACCTGGATCGAGGGCTACGCCTCGGACGCATTCGCGGAATCCTTCGTGTGGTTCTACGGCGCGCTCGACGAAATGGCGGCCTCGAAAA
>JAJDJB010000051.1 GCA_030266985.1 Synergistaceae bacterium OttesenSCG-928-D05 | reverse complement strand
GCGATGAAATGGCTATAAACCATGTAATACCAAGTATTTATGCTGTATTTACGTTATTACATCCCCTAAGGGCATATAGCACGTAAGAATATGTCGTGGAGAAGAAGCCTTTTTGCCATATGGGGTGTTTGCGTGTAAAAATGAATGTCTTGAAGGGTGCTCAATAAGGACTGCTGCCGGCTAGCGTCTCAAGGCGCTAGTCCTCTCTTTTTTCAAGTCACGATACTTTGTCTCTTGTGGTGTCACTAAAGGGGCTGGCAGGCTAACGGCGGCGCTGGGGCTCTCGCTGTCTTACAATACAGAAAAGACATGGCGGGGCATATTTGCCCCGCCCCTCTATCACAAATTTTTGTCTGCGATTATTCTCCGCGGATTCCGATTCCGGCGATTAGGCCTTTTTCGGTCATTGCTGGGCTTGTGGTGCGGAAGAGGACTCTGCCGTCCGCGGGCGCTGTAAGCGTTTCGACGACGTCGCCGAAGTAATTGAACAGCGTGCCCATGCGGTCGCCTTTTTTGACTTCGTCGCCGATCGTGATTTCGTTGTAATAGAACCCTTTGTTCTTTGTGTAGAGCCACACCATATCGTTAAAACGCGTCTGCTCGATGAACGGCTGCGGCGTGCCTTCGATGTTTCCCATATGCTTGAAGACGTTGAACAGTCCTTCCGTGTGAATTTCTACGGCTTTTGCGTCAAGCTGGCCAAAGCCGCCGACTTCCGCGATGACTGCTGGGATGTTGAAAGCTTTTGCGACGTTCGCGTAAGTCGTACCGTCGTCTGCCCATTTTCCGCCGGTCGTTGATGAGCAGATGTTGGGGAGGTTGTAGTGCTTTGCGATCGCAAGCGCTTTGCCATCCATTTCGTTGTCGCCGCTTTTATGAAAGAGCGTAAAGGGCACGAGCGCTTCGACAAGGTCGCCCGCGTGGAGGTCCAGATAGTAGTCCGCCCCCTGGATTGCCTGCATCAGCCGGAAGTTTAGTTCGTTGGTGAACGTGCCGTCCTGTGCGCCGGGGAAATAGCGGTTGGGGTTTTTCCCATCAAGGGGCGAGACGAACATGTTCCGCTTTTCGAATGCGTCAAGGCTCGCGATGGTGATGAGTTTGAGCGTTCCCTTAAGTTTTTTCAGGTCCAGTTCCGAGGCCAGTTTCAGTAGCGAAAAAATGCCGGTGTATTCGCAGCCGTGTATGCCGGCCGTGATTGCGGCAGTCGGCCCGTCGCCGCCTTCGCCGCGCAGCGTGACGACCGGGATCTCGATTTTAAAATTGTCGTATTGGAATGATAAGAGCTCTTTTGTTTTTGGCATTTTATTTCTCCTGTCTGCTATGAAAAGCAGGAGAGGGGAGTCCCTCTCCTGCGCGCGTTACGGTGTAAAGTCGGAGCTATTTTTTACCCTCGCCGAAAATAACGGATTCGCCGACGAAGAGGAGGAAGTTGTCGAGTTTGACTTTTTTGCCGTCCTGTCCCGCAACGTCATAAATCGCTGCCTGGACGTTGCCGGCACGTTTGCGGAGAAGTTCTTCGAATTTCTTCATATCCGTGCGGTCGATTTTGCCGTCGCCGTAGAGGATGCCGTAGTCGGTCGCTGCGAACACCATTGACATGATCGCGGGAACTTTCCACGTCGCAAATCTGCCCGCGCCGCCTTCGGCGACGATCTTTTTGTCGATTTCGGCGATGATGTAGCCCGTGTCGCCGGCTTTATCAGACGGGATGCTGATGCCGAGCGCGCCTGGGAGCGCGTGGTAGGGGCTCGGGTCGCACTGTTCGGGGTAGATGCCGCCGTTTTTCAGGATCGACTTGATCAGCGGCTCCTGCATTGCGCAGTTCGTGCTGAAGAAAGCGGTATCCTTGCCGTATTTTGCAATCTGACGCGCCTGGTCTTCAAGGATGAACTGCTGCGCGCCGGGGATGCCTGCGTCGCCGGTCGGGTCGGGCGCGTTAATGAACACGAACTCCATGCCGATCTTCTTGCATTCGTCCTCCATCACGTCGCGGCGTTTCGCGAGCATGAAGACGGACATGTGGCGCGGGAAGGAGTAGTGGACGAAGGTCTTTGCGCCCATCTTTTGCGCGAGCTGAACGATCGTGCGGCCCCTTGCGACGTTGTCCGTTTCAACGAGCACGTCGGCAAGCTCCGCGGAGACCTGCGGGTCCTCATGGGGCATGCAGTTGATGAAAATAATATCCTCGCGGCCCATTTCCTTCACTTTCGTGATGGCGGACGCGACGCCGGGGAGCCCCTGTGTGAAGATGATCGCTTTCATATCCTTGTCAGCGGCAAACGACACGATCTGCTGAATGGTCGTTTCCTGTTCTTCTGTGAATTTATCCGGGTAGGTGGAGTGCACAATCCTGTCTTTGCCGTACTCTTTTTGCATTACTTCCGCGGCACGGTAGTCTTCCTCTCCCTGGGCGGTCGTCATTGTAATGATGCCTACTTTTGACGCCGCCATCGAAACGCTTGCTGCCAGTAGAATGAGCATGACGGATACAACAACACGAAGCGCTTGTTTCATTTCGGTGTAACCTCCTAAAGTGATAGTATGTTGTGACCGTTATTTTACATTGTGCACAATGTAAAGTCCAGCGGCATTTTTTAAATAAAAGGATAAGTAAAAGATACTCGAAATATTGCGAATGTCGTCTGCAAGGTGCATTTTTTTACGAAATATTTTCCAAAACTTACAATATCTACACATAATCTCCATAATCCGTTTGTAAAATTAAAATGAAGAATCGCAATACGCATAATCACGGGCTCGATATAGCGGAATCATCGGATGCGTGCTATCATCTTGGCGATCAAAATATGTCTGAGAAAAGAGACAAAAGTGCGCCTTGTGCGTACCGGCAGAATGGAGTGTATCGCATGAAACATATGAAAAAAATAACGGCGGCAGTTTTGGTGGCGGCTCTTCTATTTGTATCCGTTCCGGTTGCGTCCGCGATCGACCTCGGAGACATCCTGAAGGACGCGGCGATTATCGTAGGCGGCGGCGCGGTCGTAAAAGCGCTCGGTCCGCAGCTGAACGATTTTATCAACACCCTGACATTTAACAAAAACGCTAAATACGAGGGCTACACAAAGGTTGTGCCGATCGTTTCCTTCGGTGACGGCACCGCGATCGGCGCGGCGCAGATCGGCGGGCAGGACAAGGCGGAAGTGGATCGCACGCAGGCTGTGGCGCGCCTGGAAGGGCAGTTCAACCGGATCGGACTGGCAGCCATGATTCCGATCGATGCGCTGAACCCGCTCAAGCAGTTTAAACGCGTCCAGGGCGTCGGCGTTACTGCGATCATCGACGTGAAACTGTAACTTTTGCAACGGATGAAGGCCCTGCGGCGTACGCGGGGCTTTTTTTATTCTTTCGGAGACGGAGAAAATTTCCGTTCGCAAACTGGCGTTTTGAGGAAAACCTGATATAATTTTCTGGTTGCGTCATAAAAATGCCGGAGTGGCGGAATGGCAGACGCAGCGGATTCAAAATCCGCCGGGGTAACACCCGTGGGGGTTCGAGTCCCCCCTCCGGCACCACTATATTAACGAACGAAGAGGAACACTTTGCTGTGTTCCTCTTTTTGTAAGGAAGTGTTTTCGTGGAACCAATGAACGTAAGCGTCGGCTTTATCGGAGTCGGCGGCATCGCAAAAGCAATCGTGACGGGGCTTTGCAGCGCACCGGATTTTACAGGCAAAATATGGCTTTCCAACCCGAGCCCGGAAAAAACTGCGGTTTTAAAAAACCTGTATCCCGATAAAATCATCGTTGCGAAAGACAATCAGGACGTCGCAAATAACGCGGAAATTATCTTCCCTGCGGTCCGGCCGCAGATCATAGAGCACGTTATGAGGGAAATTGAATTCAGAAAAGAAAACCGGATCGTCCACATCGCGATGGGCACAAAGATCGAAAAGGCCGCGCCCTGGTTTGCACCCGCGGTGCGCATCGTGCGCGCCGTGCCTCTGCCCTTTGCGGCGGAGCGGATGGGGCCCGTCGTCCTATACGGGGACGACGCCGTCAGCGCGCGCCTGCTCTCAATGGTGGGGGAGGTTGTCAAAGTTGAAACGGAGCGGGAGCTCGAAATCCTTGCCGCCGTCACCGGGCTCATGGCGCCGTATTACGCGCTTTTGGGGGAGTTTATAAAATGGTCCCGGGAAAAAGGGCTTGCGTTCGACAGCGCGCTTGATTACACATGCAGTATGTCCGAGGCGCTTTCAAAATATATGCGCGCGGAATGTACGCAGGATGTCGCGGCATTTCTGACAGAAAATTCGACGCCCGGCGGCACAAACGAAATGGCGCACAGACTGCTGCGTGAGCAGAATGCGTTTGACGTTTGGCATCGGGCGCTTGACGCGATCGGAAAACGCTACGATCTTTAAATGGCGTCTTTATAACATCATATGTCTGGGTTTATGCTTGTGTATAACCTCAACGACGGGACCGATAATCCGGAACCAGCTTTCATTTGCCGCGCATGATTTATCGATTACATACGATTTAGTTAACGGGTCGGCCGCGTGCAGTTCAACCCCGCCGTCGGGCAGATATATGACCCAACGGATGGACCAGACCGCGTTGTATTCGATCAGGGCTGCAGTGCCGCATTTGACGTCTTCCGCGGGATTGATGATCGCCAGGCTTCCCTCAGGCACCCCCGCTTCCTTCATGCTTTCCCCTTCGACCCGCACAGCAAAAGGCCGCCGGGCGGGATCGTAGTGCGCAAGTGACTCTTTGCTCACGATAATTGTTTCATCCTGTTTGTCGGTCATAGCGTAGAGTCCCTCTTCGTGCTCATGTAAAGCGCGGCGGGAGATGCTCCGTATCGGAATTTCAATGTGACTGTTCTTTTGCGTTTGCGTAATGCGAAGGATTGTTTTCGCGCTGGAATAGGCCGGCCCCGGATCGCTCGTTTCCCCGAGCAGATAAGAAACGCTGGTCTCCAGTGCGGCTGCAATTCGTTTGAGCTTTCCCCCCTCCGGCACATACGCGCCTTTTTCCCATGCAACGACAGTCGTTCTCGACACGCCAACAGACGCAGCAAGTCCTTGCTGCGACAGGTTTTTTGTCCTTCGAAGGCACTTAATGTGCGTAGATATAGTCATCGGAACTCCCCTCCCGATCTTCAATGTTGCGTAAAGGTTACATAAAAATTACGATTTCGTCAAGATACATTTACAATACATTTTGTTGCGTGTACTTGATAATATCAGCATTTTATTTATAATGATACTTGAAGTGGATATACTAGGTAGAGGGGGAAACATCATTATGTACGGTAAACTGATCCGAGAACGCAGGCAAGGTTTAAAGCTCACACAAAAGGCACTTGCAGAGAAAGTTGACGTTGTTCGCACCACGATCATTGCGTGGGAAATGGAAAAATACCCGCCGACAGATTGTTGGAACATTGCGGCACTAGAGGATTGCCTCGGTTTTGACAGAGGACATTTATTCACCACCATCGTTGAAAAAACGAAAAGAAAAAAATAAGCACAGCCTGCAAATTTTGCGTTAGTACCGGATGCCATCCACTTCCTTACGACCTACATCGTTCGATGCAACTTCCGGGAAAACCTTCTGAGAAAGCATTATTTGCGCAGCAACGCCAAAGGCCCCTGTTTATAGGGGGCCTTAGGTTTATTCAAAGGGTGGAGCTGCACTCAAAAAAATATTTTTCAGCCGATATTCCGGTGGTATTTCCAGCATCTCTGAACGTGATCGTTCACAAGTCCGGTCGCCTGCATAAACGCATAGACAATCGTCGTCCCCACGAAGCTGAACCCGCGCTTTTTCAAATCCTTGGATATCTTGTCCGAAAGGGGAGTCGACGCGGGAGTGTCCGCCTCCGTCGCCCAATCGTTTTTAAGCGGCGTTCCATCCATAAAATCCCAGATATACTTATCGAAAGAGCCAAATTCACCCTGGATTTTTAAAAACGCCCTCGCGTTCTTTATCGCGGCCTCAATTTTCAGCCTGTTTCGAATCACGCCGGAGTCCGCCATCAGCGAAGCGATTTTTTCCGGTCCGTAGTTCGCCACGATTTCCGGGTCGAAATGATCGTAGACCTCCCGCATATGCGCCCGTTTGTTCAAAATCGTGATCCAGCTGAGCCCCGCCTGCTGTCCTTCCAATATCAGCATTTCAAAAAATTTCCGGTCGTCGTGGAGCGGCACGCCCCATTCCTCGTCGTGATACCGTTCGTATATCTCGCTGTGGTTCGCCCAGGCGCATCGTTCTGTCGTTTTTTCCGCCAATTTCAGCACTCCAATCATGTGGGATGAGGCGTTTTCATTATAGTATAAAAAGTTTAGGAGGAATAATAATTGACTATAAAAACACTTTACCTAGGTAACATAATATCTACATCAACTTTGAAGTCAAATATTATCAAAAGGAGTGCCAAAAATTAGGTTTAATTGAAAGTAGTATACTTTTTGCTTTCAATACAAATTTTCTTTCAAAAAAGGCAATAGTTTTTTCATCCGGCATCTTGTTATCTCACTTAAATGTATGGTAATATAGCGCTGTCGAAATATGATTCGACATAACATCAGAACAGCGGGAGGTTTTTTCATGAAGAAGTTTTTTGTTTTTGCTTTGCTTGCAGTAATGCTGGTGGCTACCCCCGTCTTCGCAGCCGATACCATCAAGATCGGTGAAATCGCAACTGTAACAGGTGACTTTGCGGCATACGGTGTAGCGGAAGTTGAATCGGTCAAAATGGCCGTCAACGAGATTAACGCAAATGGCGGTATCCTCGGTAAGAAAATCGAACTGATCATGTACGACTGCCGCACGCGCAACGAAGACATGGTCAACGCGGCGCGCCGCCTCGTCCAGCAGGACAAGGTAACCGCAGTCATCGGGCCGAGCGGCTCGGGACTCTGCATCGCGGCTTCCCCCGTTTTCAACCAGGGAAAAGTTTCCCACCTCGGCACGCTCCCCACGAACCCCGCGGTAACGGTCGACGAGAAAGGCAACGTGAAGCCCTATAACTTCCGTATCTGCTTCCTCGATCCCTACCAGGGCAAAATGATGGCAGTCTTTGCGGCGAACACGCTGAAGGCGAAAAAAGCGGCAATCCTGCACGACATCGCCAGCGACTACTCGCAGGGACAGCGCGAGTTCTTCATCGAAAACTTTAAGGCAATGGGCGGACAGATTGTAGCGGACGAAGGCCACCGTACGGACGACGTCGACTTCCGCGCACAGCTCACGAAGATCAAGGCGGCGAACCCCGACGTCCTGATTCTCCCGACGA
>JAJDJB010000050.1 GCA_030266985.1 Synergistaceae bacterium OttesenSCG-928-D05 | reverse complement strand
GCGTTTTGAGAGGTTAGTTTTTTTCTTTTCGATAGGAAATTCTTAATGTATGTAAAAAATCCGGTGCGCTATGCACAGGGTTCGTTGTGGATTTTGGAATGTGATATACTCTGTTTTCGAGAGTATTTAGTCCAGCCGCTGGCTTCGGCCGGAGGAAAGTCCGGGCTCCACAGGGCAGGGTGCAGGAGAAATTCCTGCGGGTGCGAACTCAGGGAAAGTGTCACAGAAAAGATACCGCTCCTTCGGGAGTAAGGGTGAAATGGCGGGGTAAGAGCCCACCGGGCGCAAGGCGACTTGCGTGCCAGGCAAACCCCACCCGGAGCAAGATCGAATAGGGGAGGCTGACGCGGCCCGCCGACTCCCGGGTACGATCGCTTATCCGCATCTGCAAGGATGCGGTCAGATAAATGGCTGGAAAGACTTATGTCTTCACAAAACCCGGCTTATCGAGTGCTCTCGTCTTATCGAGGCGTTCCGTAAAATTACTTACGGGGCGCCTCGTCCTTTTTAAGAAAAATACCCCTTTCACTTTAAAAAAGAAGAAATTTCTCTTTGAATTTGTATGCATACAAATAGACATCTTTCCTGCTTTTTATTTCCTAATTGCGTGTAAAATGCAGTCGTAAACTGAGAAAATTCTAATAATGAGTCTATAGACTCAATAAAGTTCTTCGCAATAAAAAAGTAGGTATTGTGGATATCACGAATTGATTGTAAAGTGGGGGAAAGTGGGATGAAATGGATGAAAGTGGGTGATTGAGAGATGCTGGTGGGAAATTATAACCACAAGTTGGACAGCAAAGGAAGAACGGTTTTGCCGGCACGTTTTCGCGGCGAACTTGGCAATGCTGTCGTGGCAACCATCGGTATCGACAAATGTATCGCCCTTTATCCGATTTCCCGCTGGGAAGAGTTGATCCTGAAATTGAAGGATCTTTCTTCGTTTAAGAAAAAAACACGCGAATTTCGCCGGGTTTTGCTTTCTATGGCGATGGAGCAGGAAATAGACGGTTCGGGACGCATCCTTTTGCCGCAGAATCTCAGACGCTATGCGGATATTGAGCAGGAAATCACACTGATCGGTTCGGAAGACCATTTGGAAATCTGGGACACGAAGAAGTGGGAATCACATCTGGAATCTGTACTGCCGGATTTCAGCGACATTGCAGAGGACCTTGAGAGCATATGAGGGAACACGTCTCGGTGATGTTGGGCGAAGTCCTCGCAGCGCTCGAGCCGGTTAACGAAGTAAAAGTATTTGTTGACGCTACGCTGGGACTCGCAGGTCATTCGCTGGAAATCTTGAAAAGGGCGAAAAACGCATCGCTGATCGGTTTCGATCAGGACCCGCAGGCAAGAGAGATTGCGGAAGAACGGTTATCGAGCTTTCAGGGACGCTATGAAATCATCGCGGATAACTTTCGGAACATTGAAAATTTGCAGGAGAGAGACGGCTGGCAGGGCGCTTCGGCGATTCTTTTCGACCTCGGCGTCTCGAATCTTCAGATAACGGAAGGGGAACGCGGGTTTTCCTTTCAGGAGAACGGCCCTCTGGATATGAGGATGAACTGCGGCGACGAAGAGCTAACGGCGAAGGATATTCTCTCGGAATGGTCGATCAAGGATTTGACGCAGATTTTCCGCGACTACGGCGAAGATCCGTTCGCATATCAGATCGCAAGAGGGATCGTACGCAACAGGGAACAAGGCGGAACGCTTGAAACGACCGAAGATTTGGTAACGCTGATTCGTAAGATTCTGCCCGCGCCCGTACAGCGAAAAATGGGCGGGCATCCGGCGAGGAAGATTTTTCAGGCGCTGCGGATCGCCGTAAACGACGAAATACAGGCGCTGGACGAGGCGCTTGAGGGAGCAATAAAGGTACTCGCACCCGGCGGCAGGATTTTGGTGATTTCCTACCACTCGCTGGAAGACCGGATGGTCAAGAAACGTTTCAGGAAGTGGAGCGAAGAGGAGCTGGGAGCTCCCAGTCCGAGAAAAGCGCTGGTACCGACGGACGAGGAAATCGAAGCAAATTATAAATCCAGGAGCGCAAAGCTCAGAATTTTTAAAGCGAATGAGTCAACAGGAAAGGAGAATCGGAGATGAGAACCAGAGAATTCAAGCATGAGAACGAACCTGAAGTAAAATCGCATTCATCTGTTTTTGTTATGTGTTTCCTCTGTGTTTTTTTGTGTGCAGCGGCGCTTGGTACGCTTCGTCTGTACGGCCTTTATCTTGAGCATCGCATTTCCGAAACGGCAAGCCGTATTGAGGTGTGCAGAGAGAAGAATCTTCACATGACAAAGCGCTATTCGGAACTGCTTTCTCCTGCTAGAATATATAGTCATGCAAGAGAAGATCTCGGCATGATAAATGCAGAGAACATAAGAGTCGTCAAGCTGGACGTCTCATCTGTCATGGTCGCGCAGGCGGCCGTGACTCCTCAGGAGGTGCAGCGGGCGAGCTTCTTCGCGCAAATTAATCCATTTGTAAGGACGGCTCATGCCAACGATTAGAGAAGAATCCCCGCAAGACTATAGGAAATCCCACTCCATCTGGGCGGTTGTCTTTTTTGTGCTACTACTCCTGGCACTGGGCACCGCCTGGATTCAGTTAAGGCCAGCCCCCCGAATCGTCTCCCAGTCGCAGAAGCAATATTGGGCCAGCGTGTCGGTCAGTTCTTCGCGCGGCAGTATTGAGGACAGAAACGGCGTATCTCTCGCGGTTTCCGTGCCTGCGACAAGTTTTTTTATCGACCCCAAGTTCTGGGACCCCGCAAGCGCAGATATCCTGAAACCCTATTTCGGCGCGAACGTTGCCGCGAAATTTGCCGTGCCGCTGCATGGCAGGTTTCACTGGGTCGCGCGTAATGTGCCGCTCGATAAGGCGGAGCCTCTGGCCCGCCAGAAAGTCCCCGGTCTCTATACGCTCAGCGAGCGCGTTCGTGTTTATCCGCACGGTGCGCTCGCGTCGCACGTGCTGGGTTTTTGCGATATTGACGGCTACGGGCAGGCGGGCGTGGAACTCGCGTGGAACCATATTCTTTTTTCGCCGCCGCGGACGCGCTTTCTGACGCGCGATTCGCATGGCAGGACGCTTGATACGATGGGCGGGAAGTCCGGCGTGGTGAAGAATACTTCCGGCTCGATCAAACTGACGCTTGATTCACGTGTCCAGCAGATTATGGAATGGCGTCTTGCGGAAGGCGCGGAAGCGGTGGGCGCGGAATGGGCCGCCGCCGTATGCGTTGATCCGTGGACCGGCGAGATCGTTGCGTTGGCGAGCTATCCGTCCCTTGACCCGAACGACCGGAAAAATCTGGGCGATCAGCGCGCGGTGCGAAACAACGTCGTGGGGCGTATTTTTGAGCCCGGTTCGATTTTTAAGCCCATCGCGATGGCTGTCGCGATGGAGACGGCGGCAACTTCGCCGAATACGACTTATTCATGTTCCGGTTCGATACAGGTCGCGGATAAGCGTATCCGCGATGTAAACATGCGTGCGCACGGAAAGCAGGATCTGACGCACGTCCTAATGAATTCCTGCAATATCGGCATGTCGATCATGTCGGGCAATACGCCGAAACATCAGGCCTACGGAATGTTGAAGCAGTTCGGCTTCGGCGAGAAAACGGAAGTGGAGATCGCGGGCGAGGAGTCCGGGTTGATGCAATCCCCCGAGGAGTGGATCGGGACGGTTCCGGCCAATATATTTATCGGGCAGGGGATTGCGGTCACGCCGCTTCAGGCCGTCATGGCGATCGCTTCCGTTGCAAACGGCGGAACGCTTCTGAAGCCCTATATCATTCAAGAGGTGCGGGACAGTAGCGGAGCGATTCTGCATAAAGGAGATAAACGCGTTCGCTATCAGGTCATGTCGAAGCCAACTTCCGATTTTCTTCGGCAGGCGATGGCGAAGGTAGTCAGTGAGGGCGGCGGAAAGGCAGCCGCGTCAAAACGCACGGTTATCGCGGGAAAAACAGGTACGGCGCAGGTCGCAGGCGACGGAGAATACGCCAAAGGGCAATATGTCGCGTCCTTTGTGGGATTCTGGCCCGCCGAGAAGCCCCGTTACGCCATGCTGATCAGCATCGGCGAACCGAAGGGGCAGCGCTATTACGGCGGCCAGCTTGCCGCGCCGCTTTTTAAATCTATCGTGGACGATATCGTGCAAATAACCAATAATTGAAATCTTGCTCCCGCTTCGGCGTTGCAGCTATAGAACCTGGAGGTATATTTATGAATTACAGAGAACTCTTTGCGTGTGTGGAAAAAAGCCCGGTCTCCGTGCGGATGCACATGCCTATACAGGGGACCCTTAAGGCCGAAGAAACCATTACCGCACTTGTTTCGGATAGTCGTAAAGTTGAACCCGGAGTGCTTTTCGCTTGTGTCAGGGGCGAGCACTTTGACGGACACGCGTTTGCCGCTGAGGCGATGGAAAAAGGCGCGGTGGCGCTGCTTTGCGAGCGTATATTGGATGTGCCCCTGCCGCAGCTCATATGCAGCGACGTGCGCCGCAACATGGGCCTCGTGGCTGCGGAACTTTACAAGCACCCGGCAGAGCAATTGACAATGATCGCGCTGACCGGGACGAACGGCAAAACGACGTCCGCGTTCATGGTGAAATCCATTCTTGAGCGCGCCGGGATTAAAACCGGTTTGCTTGGTACGGTGGTCTATGACGACGGCGCGGTTACGGAAGACGCGGATCATACGACGCCGGAAGCCTCCGATTTGCAGTACTGGCTCCACCGCATGGTGCGGAACGGCTGCAAGGCGTGTGTGATGGAGGCGTCTTCGCACGCGATCGATCAGGGGCGTATAGACGGCGTTACGTTCGACAGGGCGGGATTTACCAATCTCACCGTCGAGCACCTTGATTACCATCAAAGTATGGATAATTATTTTCAGGCGAAGCGCAAACTCTTTAAGTCCTACATGCGCGGCAACTGGAATGCCTGCATATGCGTCGACGATGGATATGGCATGTGTCTGCACGACGAATTCGCCAAAAAAAGCGAGTCATATTCGCTGAAGTATAATACGGCGGATTTCTTTGCCGCAATCAAAAGCAGCTCGATTGAAGGACAGGAAATTGAAGTTTCTTTCCCGCGCGCATCGGCAAAGAAGTGTTTCGTGCTGCCGATGATCGGCGACTATAACGTCCTGAACGCGCTGCAGGCGATTTCACTTGCGTGGACACTCGGCGTTTCGGGGGACAAGTGCCTGGAAGGGCTTACGCATATGCCGCAGGTTCCCGGCAGGCTGGAGCGCTATTTTATTGAAGGCGTCGGCACCGTTGTGGTCGATTTTGCGCACAGCCCGGACGCGCTTGAAAAGGTCCTGCGGGCACTGCGCCCGGTCTGTAAGGGGAGGCTGATCGTTGCCTTCGGTGCAGGCGGCGACCGCGACCGAACAAAACGTCCGATTATGGGCGCCGCCGCGGCAAGTCTGGCCGACTACTCGATCATTACTTCGGATAACCCCAGGAGCGAAGACCCCGCTGCGATTGTAAGAGAAATTGAAGTAGGTACAAAGCGCTTCGGAAGGCCGTATGAGATTATCGTAGATCGCAGGGGCGCCATTTACTCCGGGCTTGATATGCTTGAGCCGGACGATATTTTTGTGATTGCCGGCAAAGGTCCTGAGCCCTATCAGATCCTTAAAGACGGTCCGATCCCGTTCCTCGACAAAGGGGTCGTTTACGACTGGTGCCGGGAGCACGGAAAAAAGGTCCGCGAATGACGCGCATATTTGGAACTGCGGATGCTGCGGCGTGGGCAAAGGGACGTTTGTACGGCCCGGACTTGCCGCTGTGCAGAACGTGGCGCCATGACAGCCGTGAGGTGGAGTCGGGCGACGCCTTTGTCGCGCTGTCGGGCGAAAACACGGACGGTCATCTTTATGTGATGAACGCGATTGAGCGCGGCGCGCAGGTTGTCCTGGTCGATGAGGCGCGCTATGAACAGTTGGGTTTGTCGACGCAGGCGTTCGCGGGTCTGTCGGTGATTACGGCTGCCAATGCGGAAACGGCGCTCGCGCAGATCGCACAGGAATATCTCCGGCAGACGGCGCCGAAAGTCGTGGGTATCACCGGCAGCGTGGGGAAGACGACGACGCGCGAGCTGACGGTCGCGGTCCTAAAAGAAAAATATCGCGTACACAGCGCGGTCCGCAGTTTCAATACGGTTCTCGGATGCAGTCTCACGATCCTTGCAATGCCAACTGATAGCGAGATTCTGATTTTGGAACTCGGCACAAACCACTTTGGCGAGATTTCAAAAATGGTGGAGCTTTTTCCGCCGGATTTTTGCGTGATCACAGAGATCGCCCCCGCGCATTTGGAAGGTTTCGGCACGATTGAAGGCGTGCTGCGCGCGAAAATGGAGATTTGTGAGTCGAAAAAAGCAAAAATTTTGGCATATAACTCCGACAATGCAGCGCTAAAAAAAGAAGTGTCCTATAAATGTAATAACTTTAAAATGATGGACCTCGGACAGAATAGCGAAGCGGAATTGCGGATCGAAAATATCGAAACGCGGCTGACCGATACCGGCGCAAAGATAAAAGTTACATATCGCTGGAAAGGGAAGGCGATCGACTTCGAAGCGGCGCTTTTTGGCAGTCAGCACGCGTGGACGATCGGCTATGCCGTCGCGATTGGCAAGTATTTCGGCGTTTCGGACCGCGATATGAAAAATGCGATTTCGCAGCTCAAACCGCTTGCGGGAAGAGGCGCGCTGAAGCGCACCGGGCGTGGAGCATGGGTCATAGACGAAGCGTATAACGCGAATCCGAGTTCGATGAAGGCGGCGCTTGAAAACGTTGCGCGCCTGACCGCGCCGCAGCAGCATAAATGTTTCGCCGTGCTGGGCGGCATGCGTGAGCTTGGAAAAAACACGAAGGAATTGCACGAAGATCTTCTGCCGCTTCTTTCATGTTTTGATCATGTAATCGTTTATGGTGAGGAATGGAACGGAATTAAACTGCCCGAAAACGCGGAGCAATGCGAAGGTATCGAATGCGTGATACAGAATGCGCTTGCGTTCGACGCGGACGATAATACGCTGATTCTCATTAAGGGCTCGAATTCCTACGGATTGAAACAGATTGTCGCGTTACTCACGGAGGTTGCGGATGTACACAATATTCGTTGAGTTCACATGGGTGCTTGTGTTGGCGGCTGTGCTTGAAGCTGTGATGCAGAGCGGGTGGATCCGCTGGATGCGCGCGCATAGGATTCAGCAGGTCACGAAAATGTACGGCCCGAGCTGGCACGAGAAAACAAAAGCAGGTACGCCGACGATGGGCGGCGTCGTCTTTATCCCTGCGTTTATGATTCCGTTTTTTATCTTTTCGTATCTCAATCCGAACGTCGATCTTTCGGGGGCGCTCGTCATTTTTTCTTACCCGCTGTTTGCTGCTTTCGTCGGCCTGATCGACGATTATATGAAGTATAAACGGCAGGCAAGCGACGGGATCACCAGTCTCCAGAAACTTTTTTTGCAGATTCTTATGAGCGTGCTTTGGGTGTGCTTTGCCATGCCGGAGGATTTGTGGCTTGTGCCGGGAATAAAACTTTCCCGCTTTATTGCCATTCCGCTTATCACCTTCCTCGGAGTCGGCATTCAAAACGCGGTGAATGTCACGGATGGTCTGGACGGGCTCGCGGCTGGCTGCGCGCTGATTTCCTTTTTCGGCGCATTCTGGTTTA
>JAJDJB010000005.1 GCA_030266985.1 Synergistaceae bacterium OttesenSCG-928-D05 | reverse complement strand
AAGGTTCAAATCGCCGGAAAGTACCTGCCTCAACGGCGACAGCGGTTAATATACTACGCTTTTGCAGAAAATGCAAGCCTTTTTTTTCAAATTTATGAAATTTGTCATGCTATAATCATGCGGTATGCGATAGATATATTTCCATGCTTTCAACACCTGAAAATGTGGATGGTCACCGCTTTTAACTCGACTGGAGGTTACGCTGTATGTCCGAGCGGCAAAACAAAGACAAGGATTTTTCCCTGCGAAAAAAAAAGAAAAAACGCTCTAAAATCAAATCTTTACTCTCTACTCTGCTCCTGTTGTTTGTAATTGGTTTGGCATGCACGGCAGTGTTTCTGCTGTTCTTTCTGAAGGATGTCGCGAAGACTCTCCCCAGCACGGAGGAGATTCTTGCGCACGAACCGAGCCTTGCCACAATGATTTACGACAGGAACGATCAGCTTGTCACGCGTCTTTTTGAAGAGGACCGTACCTGGGTAAAGCTCGAGGGCATCTCCCCCTGGATGATTAAGGCCGTGCTTGCGGCTGAGGATGGAGATTTTTACGACCACTCGGGAATCAAGATTTCTTCAATCATCCGCGCCGGCCTGGTCGACTTCACGCACCGCGGCGCGCGCCAGGGCGGCAGCACGATAACGCAGCAGCTTGCGCGAAATCTTTTCTTAACAAAGGAAAAGACGATAACGAGGAAGATTAAGGAAGCGATCCTTGCGATGCGTCTTGAGAAGATTTATTCGAAAGATCAGATTCTCGAGATGTATCTGAACACGATTTATATGGGGCACGGTACTTATGGGATCGATTCCGCTTCTAAGATGTATTTCGGCAAGATGCCGATCGATCTGGATATCGCGGAGTCGGCTATCCTTGCGGGGCTTATCGCCGCGCCGGAGACGTTTACGCCGTATCGAAACCAGGAGCGTTCGCAGTCGAGGAAGGAATATGTACTGCGCCGCATGCTGGATTTGAACTGGATCTCGAACACGGATTACGAATCGAGCGTTACGGAGCAGCCGCCGCTTCGCGAGCGGGAACCGCGGAGCTCGAGTATTTTTTTAAAGGACGCGCCGCACTTCGTTTCGCATCTTCTCTTTCGCCATCTGCTGCCGACCTACGGCGCCGAGCAGGTGTATCGCGGCGGACTTCGAATCTATACGACCATCGATATAGACCTTCAGAAGAAGGCGGAGGAACTAATCTCCAAGATGAAACATGAGGGCGCTCTGGTCGCGTTGGACCCAAATACGGGCGAAATTCTGGCGCTTGTAGGCGGCCGCAATTTTGACGACAGTAAGTTCAACAGGGCGACGCAGGCGTTCCGGCAGCCGGGTTCGGCTTTCAAGCCGGTCATTTACGCGACCGCGATGGAACAGGGTTACCGCCCCGTCGACCATCTGCTGGACGCGCCGCTGCACTTCCCGAACGGCTGGGAGCCGGGTAACTATTCAAAGCAATTTGCGGGCGAGGTGACGCTTGTCGACGCGCTGGCACGTTCTTTGAATACGGTTTCGGTCCGCCTTGCGCAGATAGACGGCGTGGGGCGCATTATCAATCTGGCGCGCCGTATCGGCATTACGACGCAGTATTTGCCGGAAGATCTTTCGATCGCGCTGGGAACGCCCAGCGTAACGCCGCTTGAAATGGGCGTCGCTTATTCTGTTTTTGCGAACAACGGCTATAAAATCGACCCTTACGGCATCAAGGTCGTGCGCTCCAAGACGGGGTCTTTTTTGGAGCAGAACGGCCCGAAGATTGAACCCGCGATTGCGCCGACCGTTGCCGTTACGATGCGTTCGATGCTGATGCAGGTCGCGTCCTGGGGAACCGGCGCGCGCGCGAATATGAAGGATTATGAGACGTTCGGAAAGACGGGAACGACGAACGACTGGACGGACGCGTGGTTTGTCGGCGGGATTCCGGGGCTGGTCGTCGTGGTTTATGTGGGCAACGACGATCATACGCCGCTCGGCGGCAAGCAGACGGGAACGATCGCTGCCGTCCCCGTCTGGAAGGAATTTATGGATTTTGCGGTAAAGAAGCTGAATTTACCGAAGACGTTCGGCATCCCTTCGGACGCTTCCGTCGAGTCGATCAGGATCTGCCGGCACACCGGGTTCCTGGCCGCTCCGGGATGCACTGCGGCCAGTATTTTAGTCCCGGTCGGACAGGCGCCGTCTTCGCTGTGTCCGTGGCATGGCGGAACACTGGCGGACGCACAGGCGGACGGAAACGCGCCGCAGCTTCTGCTGGCGCCGATTGATGACGAGATGACGCGCATGGAGTACGCACTGGCGCCGGTCCACCCTGTCGAAGATCCGGTCTATACGCAGGACGACGGGCTCATCATCACCACGCAGAAGCGCGAGGAGAAGGAACCCGCAAAAGTTCCGCAGAGCAGTTCCGATCCCTATAAGGGCGTAAGCGAGGGCAAGGACGACTACGAAGCGCGCTTCCAGGACCTGCTGAAGCAATATAACATCAAGACGGACTAAAGATAGGGCCAGGGCGAGGGAACGAACAACTCCTGAAATAGCTGCAGCGCGAATTTGTCTGTCATACCGGAAATAAAATCAACGGCGGCCTGCGGGTTGCCGTTGTTTCTTTTCATTTCGTACCCAAAGAGGGAAGACAGGACGTGCTCGACGCGGGAATCTTCTATTTGGGCGTTTGCGCGCGCGTAGACGTTGCTGTAGAGGAACGAGCGCAGCGTCTCTATGTTTTTTAGGATATCGGGGCTGAAGGATAGCTTTCCGTCGCTGCTGTGGGCAATGATATCCATGACGAGGGTGTTGACGCGTTCGCTGTGTTTCGCGCCGATTTTTGTCAGGATATCCCCCGGCAGTTCTTCTTTCGTCAGCATTTTTGCGCGAAGGGCGTCGTCCAGGTCGTGGTTGAGATAGGCGATCGAATCCGAGATACGTACGACCCATGCTTCAACGGAACTCGGCTGCTCCAGGTCATAACCGGAGCGAACGTCAACCTGTCCTTTCGAGTGCTGGATAATCCCCATGCGGACTTCCCACGTCAGGTTCAACCCTTTTCCGTCTTTTTCGAGGTGGTCCACGACGCGGAGGCTTTGCGCCGCGTGGTGGAATCCGCCAATTCCATGCTCCTGCGCAAGTTTGTTGAGGACCATTTCGCCCATGTGGCCAAAAGGCGTGTGTCCCAGGTCATGACCGAGCGCGATCGCTTCGGTGAGGTCTTCGTTGAGCGCGAGCGCACGGGAAATCGTTCGCGCGATTTGCGAAACTTCAAGCGTATGGGTCAGACGCGTGCGGTAATGATCGCCTTCCGGCAGCAGGAGCACCTGCGTTTTGTGTTTGAGCCTGCGAAACGATTTGCTGTGCAGGATACGGTCTCTGTCTCGCTGAAAGCAGGTCCTGAGGGCGGACTCTTCTTCCGGCGTCTGCCTCCCCCTGCTCTGCGTGGAAAGGCAGGCGTGCTGCGACAGGATTATTTTTTCTATGTTTTCCCATTTTTCTCTAGGCGTCTCTTGCTGCATTTGTATCATCCTTCTCTTGTATATAAAAACGGCAGGGCCTTCGCCCTGCCGTCTATTATAGCAATTTCGAGCCGGTTTCGCTTCTATTGCAGCAAGCCCAGCGCGGCGTGCGCCGCCGAGAGTCTTGCGACCGGTACGCGGAACGGCGAGCAGCTCACATAGGTCAGGCCAATGTGGTGGCAGAACGCAACGCTGGAAGGTTCGCCGCCATGTTCGCCGCATATGCCGAGCTGAATCTGCGGGGAGGTTGCTTTACCGCCTTTTACGGCGATTTTCATCAGTTCACCGACGCCGTCTCTGTCGAGGACCGCAAACGGGTTGGTCGGCAGGATGCCAAGTTCGACGTAATTCGCGAGGAATTTTCCCTCCGCGTCGTCGCGTGAGAATCCAAACGTCGTCTGCGTGAGGTCGTTTGTGCCGAAGCTGAAGAACTGCGCGTACTCTGCGAGCTGATCTGCGACCATACAAGCTCTGGGCAGTTCTACCATCGTTCCCACCAGATATTCAACCCTGCAGTTCTCGCGTACAAACGTCTCCTCCGCGATTTTTTCCACCATGGCGCGCAGACGTTTCATTTCTTCTTTCGTCGATACGAGCGGTATCATGATGTCGGGAACAGGGTTCAGTCCGCGCTTCTTTAATCCGCATGCGGCGTTAAAGATCGCTTTGATCTGCATTTCGTAAATTTCAGGATATATGATCCCGAGGCGGCATCCACGGAAGCCGAGCATTGGGTTGAACTCGTGGAGTTCGATCGCCCGGGATATTTCTTTTCTGATTTTTTTCGCCATGTCACAGTCTGGATCGAGGTCCTTCAGGATCTTCTCCAGTTCCGGCACTTTCGGCAGGAATTCGTGCAGCGGCGGGTCAAGCAGGCGTACCGTGACGGGCAGGCCGTCCATCGCTTCGAAGATGCCCAGGAAATCTTCTTCCTGCATCTGCTGCAGCTTGTTGAGCTGGACGATGCGGTCTTCCGTGGTGGATGCAATGACCATTTCCTGCATTACGGGGAGGCGCTCCGGCGCCATGAACATGTGCTCCGTGCGGCAGAGGCCGATGCCCTTCGCGCCAAAAGCGCGTGCGCGTTTTGCGTCGTCCGGCGTATCGCCGTTCGCCCACACTTCAAGTTTGGATTCTTTGTCCGCCATTTCAAGCAATCTGCGGAATTTTTCCGTGAACTCGGGCGCTACAAGCGGCATCTCGCCAAGCACAACGTCGCCCGTGTTTCCGTTCAGCGTCAGGTAATCGCCTTTTTTCACGGTGATTCCGCCGACTGTGAACGTTTCCGCTTTCAAGTTGATCTTGATCGTCTCGGCGCCGGAAACGCAGGGTTTCCCAAGGCCGCGCGCTACGACTGCCGCATGGCTCGTCATGCCGCCGTGGCTCGTAAGAACGCCCTGTGCGGCAAACAATCCGTGGATGTCGTCCGGCGTCGTTTCGGGGCGAACAAGGATAATTTTTTCTCCTTTTTCGCCGCATTCGGATGCCTCGTCCGCGTCGAAAACGACTTTGCCCACTGCCGCGCCCGGTGACGCGGGAAGGCCTTTTGCTAGCGATTCGTATTTTACTTTCGGGTCGACCTGCGGGTGCAGAAGCTGTTCCACCTGCTCCGGCGTAACCCTTGTGACCGCTGTCTGGGGCGAGATCAATCCTTCGTCCACCATGTCGACCGCGATGTTCACGGCCGCGTTTGCGGTGCGTTTGCCGTTTCTCGTCTGGAGGATATAGAGTTTCCCGCGTTCGACGGTAAACTCGATGTCCTGTGAATCTTTGTAGTGGTCTTCGAGCAGTTTCGCGATGCGGCAGAACTCTTCATAGACTTCCGGCATTTCCTGCGCGAGTGAGGAGATCGGAACCGGCGTCCGGATACCCGCGACGACGTCCTCCCCCTGCGCGTTGATCAGGTATTCGCCAAAGAGCTTATTTTCGCCTGTCGAGGGGCTGCGTGTGAAGCATACGCCCGTGCCGCAGTTGTTCCCAAGGTTTCCGTAGACCATTGAGACGACGTTGACTGCCGTGCCGTAATCGCCGGGGATATTGTTGATCTTCCTGTAGGTGATGGCGCGCGGCGTGTTCCAGCTGCGGAAGACCGCGTCGATCGCAAGCTCAAGCTGCACCCACGGATCCGTCGGGAATTCTTTGCCGGTTGCCCCCACGATGTTTTTGTATTCCGCCACGAGTTTTTTCAGGGCCTCCGCGGAAAGCTGATGATCTTCGCTGACGCCCGCGCTTTCTTTCGCCTTCTTGAGCGCTTCTTCGAATTTATCGTGCTCCACTTCAAGCACGACGTCCGAGAACATCTGAATGAAACGGCGATAGCTGTCGTACGCGAAACGCTCGTCGTTGGACGCCTCTGCGAGAGCCGCTACTGTTTCATCGTTCAGGCCGAGGTTCAGAATCGTGTCCATCATGCCGGGCATCGAAACGGGCGCACCCGAACGTACGGAAACAAGCAGCGGATTTTTTTTGCCTCCGAACTCTTTGTCCGTCAGTTTTTCGACTCTGGCGATGGCGCTTTCGATATCCGTCCAGATTTTGCGCAATGTTGCTTTGTCTTCCCAATACTTATGACAAACTTCGGTCGTGATGATGAAGCCTGGCGGTACTGGAAGTCCAATCTTCCACATTTGTGCGAGATTCGCACCCTTTCCGCCCAGCAGAATGCGCATCGAAGCGTCGCCCTCGCTGAAATCGTAAATATACTTCTTACCGTCAGACATATGCACAACCTCCTATAGATTAGCCCGGTTTGAAAAAACCGGGATATTGCCACTTATTTCAACAGGCTGAAATCACCGACAAGCAGGAAGAGTTCCTGTGCCTTCGCCAGCAATGCCAGTCTGTTTTTGCGCACGGACTCGTCGTCGTCCATGACGAGAACGTCGTTAAAGAATTTCGCGATAACGGGCGCGAGCTCTGCAAGGCTCGCCGCAAGCGTTTCCCAGTCGTTGCGAGAAACGGAATCCCGCACGCCTTCGGTCAGTTCGGAGAGCTTTTTGTAGAGTTCATGTTCCGCGTCCGAAGTAAATTTCTGCGGATTGACATCGGATCCCATATCGTCCGCTTTGTTCAGCAAGTTTTTGACGCGCACTGCCGCGGTGACAAGTTCGCCGAACCACGGCGCATCACTCGATTTCTGGAGCACCTGCGACATGCGATAGGCCTGCAGCGGTCTTGAAGGCACCGTCTGGAGCGAGAGCGCCACGACTTCGTGCGCAAGGCCCTTTTCGCGAAGCTGTACCTGGAGACGCTGTTTCAGGAATTCCGCGATCTTATCAAGCGTCTCGCGGCTGAGCGACAGCGGCTCCGCGGCTTTTTCGATCAAAGTCTGCGTGTCGATGTCCAGCTCAAGGCCCCATAGAATTTCGTTTATGCAGCGCGCCGCGCGGCGGAGTCCGTACGGGTCTTGCGACGATGTCGGCTCGAGGCCGATTTTGAAAATCGCGGCGATTGTATCCGCACGCTCGGAGAGTCCAAGAATCGCGCCGACATAGCCGGAAGGGATATCGTCTCCGGCGTTGCGCGGCAGATATTGCTCATAGATCGCAAGGGCGACTTCTTCCGGTTCTCCCGCCCTGCGAGCGTATTCGCGACCCATTACGCCCTGTACGTCCGCAAATTCGTAAACCATATTCGTGACAAGGTCGGCTTTCGCAATCGAAGCCGCGCGTCCCACGAAGTTTTTCAACTCGGTTTTCCCAAGCTGTTCCGTGAGCCAGAGCGCAAGCGATTTGACACGCTGCACTTTGTCGTGCACGGAACCGAGCTGCACCTGGTACGTTACGTTTTTGAGCTCTTCCGCGTAGGCGTCCAGGTCTTTCTTCTGGTCTTCGTTCCAGAAGAAGGATGCGTCGTAAAGTCTCGCACGCAGCACGCGCTCGTTGCCTTCGCGCACGACCTGCATATTTTTTGCTTTATTGTTGCTGACGCCGATAAAATTCGCGCGCAGTTTGCCATTTGCATCGCGCACCGGGAAATAACGCTGGTTTTTCGCCATTGAAAGCGTCAGCACTTCCTCGGGGATTTCCAGGAAGCTTTCGTCGAACGAGCCGTAGAATACGACGGGATACTCGACGAGGTGCACGTTTTCCTCAAGCAATGCCTCGTCCACGTCGACTTTCGCGTCCAGCTCTTTTTCAAGCTCTGCGATTCCTTTTAGAATTTCCTGCTTGCGTTCCTCGGGGTCGGTCATGACAAAATTTTTCTTCATCGCGGGCTCGTAATCCGCCGGCGTTTTGATCTCAATCTGCTCCGCCCCCATGAACCTGTGGCCGCGAGAATGCGTTCCGCTTACGACATCTCCGAACGAAACCTTCAGTGCGTCTGCGCCGAACAGCGCGATAATCCAGCGCACAGGGCGCGCAAAGCGGATTGCAGGGTCTGCCCAGTACATGCTTTTTGGGAAGGAGAGCCTGTTTATGATCCGTTCCAGAATCGCGGGCAAAATTTCGGCAGTCAATCTGCCGGTGCGTTTGATTTCCGCGACGACATATTCGGCTTTTCCGATCTCGCGCACTTGAAGTTCCGATGCGGAGATGCCTTTGCTTTTCGCAAAGCCTTCCGCGGCTTTCGTGGGGTTGCCGTCCGCGTCGAACGCCTGTGTCTTCAGCGGGCCTTTTGCAACTTCAACGCTGTCTTTCTGCGCTTCGTCGAGCGCAGAAACAAAAAGCACGATCCTGCGCGGCGTGCAGCGGACAGATATTTCGCCGTATTCGAGCGAAGCTCCGTCAAACTCTTCTTTTGTAAAGGCACGAAGATCGGAGAGGGTCTTCGGCATAAAGCGCGCGGGGATCTCCTCCGTCCCGATTTCGAAAAGCAGGTCTCTGGCAGCCATTAGAGATTTCCCCCCTCTTTTTTCTCGAACGCATCAAATTTTCCCATGAGCGGGTGCCCCATTTCGGAGCGCTGCTCTACGTATGCTTGACAGCAGGCGCTCGCAAGCGCGCGGACGCGGCCGATATATCCTGTGCGCTCGGTCACGCTGATTGCGTTGCGCGCGTCAAGCAGGTTAAATGTATGGGAGCATTTGAGAACATAGTCGTATGCGGGAAGTACAAGGCCGGTTCCCAGAATTTTTTTAGACTCCGCCTCGTACATGTTGAACAGATTGAAAAGCATGTCGGTGCTTGCAATTTCAAAATTATAGGTAGAGTGTTCGACTTCGCCTTTGTGGTGCACGTCGCCGTATGCGACGTCGCCCACCCAGTTCAGGTCGTAGACGTTATCCACTTTCTGTACGAACATTGCGATGCGTTCCAGTCCGTATGTCAATTCCGCCGGAACGACTTCCATATCGAGGGAGCCCATCTGCTGGAAGTAGGTAAACTGCGTGACTTCCATCCCGTCAAGCCAGACTTCCCAGCCAAGCCCCCACGCGCCTGTCGTCGGGTTTTCCCAGTCGTCCTCGACAAAACGGATATCGTGTTCAGCGGGGTCGATTCCCAGGACTTTCAGGCTTTCCAGATAGATCTCCTGAATGTTGTCCGGCGTCGGCTGGATGATGACCTGGTACTGATAGTAATGCTGCAGGCGGTTTGGATTCTCGCCGTACCTGCCGTCGGTCGGTCTTCTGGACGGCTCGATATATGCGACCCGCCAGGGTTCCGGACCAAGCACGCGCAGCGTGGTTGCCGGATTCATAGTCCCCGCGCCGACCTCTATATCATAGGGATGCTGGATAACACACCCCTGCGAAGCCCAGAATTTTTCGAGCTTCATTATAATGTCCTGAAAGTTCATACCATACGGCCTCCTCAAAAAAGCGATAGCGAATTGTGTTATTTTAATTGAAGTTTGCAAAAAAAGACAATAACTTTTTACTAGCCTCTTTAAAGATTGCTGAATAATTTTTTGCATCCGTCCACTGCAGATACTGTTCGTGCTTCAGAAGTGCGGCCCGGCGCAGGATTAGAAGCGTCTCCGCGTCGATGTCCGCCGTTGCCGCGCACTTTGTGCATTTCAGTCCGTCCGGCGTCCAGGCCGCTCCGTTTTCGAGCTTTGTGCCGCACTCTGAACAGGTGAGCAATGAGGGCGCGAGCCCCTGCTCCTGTAAGACCCTCCAGAAAAAACGAAATTCTACCGCTGCTGGCGGGCAGTTTTCTTTCAGGCAAACAAGCGAAGCCCAAAGCAGCGTTAGCAAATTATTACTCTCATGCCCGACGATCAGCATTTTCGGGAGATGCTTATAGAGCCGAAGCGCCGTAAGCAGCTTCTCCGGCTGACCGCGCAAAGAGAGGAAATCTTCTTTGACCTCCGCGGACTGGAGCGTTAGGGATTTCGGGCTCTGATAAAGATTGAACTCCGCCCATATGAGCGGCTCCGTAGCGCCGCCGAAACGGTTTTTGCCGCCGGACGCGCCGGGCGCATTCACCCAGCGCGGTCCAAGGTCCCGCAGAAACAGTAAAAGAGATTGCCCCTCCCGGGAGGAATCCCTTCGTAAAAGCACGGTGCCGATATTCGTATAGTATCCCTGCTGTAGTTTATCCTGTTCGTAAGGCTGTATCAAAAGCGGTATCCCAGCCGGCGCAGCTCATCGGGGTTCTTTCGCCACCCCGGCTTCACTTTCACCCAGAGCTGCAGATAAATTGGATAGCCGAATTTCTCTTCCAGCTCTTTTCTGGCCGCGCTGCCAATTTCTTTGAGTTTCGCGCCGTTTTTGCCGATGATGATGCCTTTTTGTCCCGGTCGCTCGACGATAATGTCCGCGCGGATTTCACAGACTTTCATTTCGGGATATTCATCGGGGCTTTTGAATTCCTCAATGACAACGGCGACGCCGTGCGGCACTTCCTCTTCCGTGTTCAAAAAGATTTTTTCCCGGATCACTTCCGCCGCAAGAAACCGTTCGGTCGTGTCCATGAGCATGTCGTCCGGATAGATCGGCGGCTGCTCCGGCAGGTGTCCGGCAATTGTTTTCGCAAGCCGGTCCAGATTTGTGCCCTTTTCCGCAGAGATCGGTACGACGTCGGCAATTTTGAGTTCCGGTTCGTAAAGCGCCGCCGCGTTTTTGTAGTAATCTTCCGCCTTAAATTTATCTATCTTGTTTACGGCCAATATGATCGGGACCTGCACCTGTTTGAGCACGGTCAAAATAATGCGCTCTTTTTCGCCGATCGTGCGGTCTCCCGCCTCGATGACGAAGCAGACGGCGTCTACCTGCGAGAGAACGTCCAGCGCCTCTTTCACCATGAATTCGCCGAGCGCATGCTTGGGGTCATGAATCCCGGGCGTATCGACGAAAACAATTTGTTCTTCCTGCGTGGAATAGATGCAGCGAACCGCGTTGCGCGTCGTTTGCGGCTTTGGGGAAACCGCCGCGACTTTTTCGCGGATCAGCGCGTTTATGATTGAAGATTTTCCTACGTTGGGGCGTCCCATGAGAGCAACAAAACCGCTCCGGTAGGCGTTAAAGTCTAGTTCTTGCACTTGTTTTTCTCCTCACCAAGTTCATCCGCCGAAAAACCGGCCGGCAGAAGCTCTGAAAGCTGATATCCAATCAGCCCCGCAGCATCCTCAAGAACGACCGTCATCTGCGGATTGAACTCGTACAAAAATTGCCTGCATGCACCGCAGGGCGGACAAAGTTTCCCTTCCTCACCAGCGATCGCTACCGCAAGCGGGTGTTTTTTTGAAGCCGCAACCGCGGCGCACATCGCGCTGCGTTCCGCGCAGACCGTGAGCCCGAAGCTCGCGTTTTCTACATTACAGCCGGTAACGATCTCACCGTCCGAAAAAAGGATCGCGGCGCCGACGGGAAAGTGCGAGTACGGCGCGTAGGCGCTCGTGCGCACGTCTTTTGCCGCCTGCATAAGGCGCACGTATTTCGATTCGGTGAGAAGCTGCGCTTCCAAAACGATTCCTCAGAACCCGCCGGCAGAAAGGATCCGGTCCTGCTCCGCCCACATCGCGTCTTCTTTTTCCTGCGTATCGTGATCCCAGCCGATCAGGTGCAGGAAGCCGTGCAGAATGACAAGCGCCAGTTCCGCCGCAAAGGTTTTGCCGGCCGATTCCGCATTCGCCCGTATCGCCGCGGGGCAAATGACGATATCGCCGAGCGGCAGCGGTTCCCAGTCCGCGGGCGGCGTGAATTTTTCATCTTCTTCCCACAGGGGGAAAGACAGAACGTCCGTGCTCTCCCGCAGTTCGCGAAATTCAAAATTCACGTCCTGCATTTCCGCCGACGTAAGTACGGCGAGTGAGACCTCGACGGATTCAACGCCGTCGGGCAAATATTTTTTCTCGGTCAGCATCTGCGCGAATATTTCCTCAAGTTTCGAGAAGAAGAGCGTATTGTCGCTGCCCGTGATATCGGACAACAGGTCATTTCTCGTTACGTTGATCGTTACTTTCATTTTCCTCAGCCTGCTCTTTCTTAAGGATACTTTCTTTTTCCTGAAGCGCACGAACTGCGGCGTTACGCGCTTCGATCTCCTTGACTTCCCTTGAATGGTAGGAGGAACGCAGGAGTTCAACAAAAGAATCTTTGATCACTGCGATATCCTTTATCGTAAAGTCCACGTCCCGGAACTGTTCCGCCTCGATTTTTGAAGCCACGACGCTATTCACAAGTATTTGCAGTTCGCGGATATTTTCAAACGGCTTGCTGCGTGCCTTGACCGCCGCTTCTACGGAGTCGGCCAGCATGACGATCGCGGTTTCTTTGGACTGCGGCCGCGGCCCGAAGTAACGGAACTGCTCTTCCGTTACGCTGTCGTCCAGCGCACGCGCTTTTTCAAAGAAGTATTTCTGGATCGTCGTTCCGTGATGTTCGGAAATAAAGCGGTGCAGAGTTTTGGGCAGCTTGATCTCGTCCGCCAGTTCAAGTCCCTCGCGCACGTGGGAAATGATTACGAGCGCGGAAAGCGAGGGTGAAAGCTCATCATGGATGTTCTCTCCCTTGAGCTGGTTTTCGACGAAGAAGCGCGGGTTTTTCAGTTTCCCGATGTCGTGATAATACGCACCGGCCTTGACCATCAGGCCGTTCAGTTTCAATTTGTCGGCAGCCGCTTCCGCAAGCGTACCGACCATCAGCGTGTGGTGATACGTTCCGGGCGCCTCAAGCTGCAGGCGTTTCAGGATCGGCTGCGAGGGGTGGCTGAGTTCAAGCAGGCGCAGCGGGGAGATCACATCGAAAAGATACTCCCAGAACGGCAGCAAGGCGACGACGATCGTTCCCCAAATCGCGCTGAAAAGGATTGCGGCAAGCGGCAGGCCGTAGTTGAAGTAGATGCCAAGCCCCCAGTGTACAAAGACGGAAATCGCGCCGAGGCACAATCCTAGCAGGAAAAGGTTGCGCCAGATCGTGACCCTGTGGTTGGGCGGGTCGAGAAAAAGGATGCGTCCGATGCTCGCGGAAAAAATCGAGAGGATACACGCAAGCGCGACATAGCCGGGGTTCGTGCCGAACGCGATCATTACGCTGATCAGCCCGCCGCCGAAAATGATGTGGTAGGAAAGCGAGACCGGAAGCGTAAGGCAGAGCCAGCCTGTGAGGCCTAGGACCGCCATGGAGAAACCGCCGAGTTTTGCAAAAAAGAGTTCGAGCATCCATGTCGTTGCAAGCACGACAGAAATATAAAGCCATTCGCGCACACTGAGTTTCGAGCGGAATCCCGTCTCAATCCAAACGGGCCATAGGCTCCACGCGAAGATACAGACTAGGATAAAAACCAGTTTTTTTATCGGGAATCCGGCGTCCGGGTATCCCTGCGATTTCAGCAGTCTGGCAAGGGATGGCGTCACGACCTGCCCTTTCTGGACAAGGACGGAGCCGGTATGGATTTCGCGAATCACTTCCGGGATTTGCGTCGCAACGTCCTCGCGAAGGCGCGAAGCAAGTTCCGAGTCCGTTTGCAGCGTCGGGTTCAAAATCGCGTCAAGAAGCTGAAACGCGATATTTTGTTCCGATTGACTGAGCGGCGTATTTTTTAATTCATCCCAAATGAGCGAGGTCTGCTGCTCTCTGCTTTCCGAGCTGTCTTTGAGTTTCTCCCCGACCTGTTTGACCGACCGGAGAACTTTGCTCTGCACCGCGCTGTTCTGCCTGCCTAAAAGTTCTATCAGAGCGGGCGACAGTATTTCGGTGTAGGAGCTTTGATCCAGAAGGTCGAGTTTGCGCTCCACTTCCGCCGACAGACGCTCATCGCGTACCATGACGTCCGCGATTCTGGCTGCCGCGCGCCTGCGCAGTTCCATCGTGGCGGATTTGTCTTCGTAACGGGTGGATGTGATTGCGAAGTAAGTTTTTGCGGCGGGTCTGCCGATCCGGTAATTTTCATGACGCTCAAAGAAATACCAGTTCCCGGCAATCAGGACACAGGCAACACCAAGCAGTATGAGCCGGAAAAGCACATGGGGGTGGCTTTTAAAGTTCGCGAGAAACGCGTCGAACCGGTCCCGAAGGGCGCGGCTAATTTTCTGTTTTTCTCCGTTGGTCATATTTTTCATACGCCTTTACGATTTTTTGAACGATCTCGTGGCGGACGACGTCCTGGTTGCTCAGACGCACAAATGCAATGCCTTCGATATCTTTCAGAATTTTCTGCACGGCGATAAGGCCGGACTCTTTGGTTCCCGGAAGGTCTACCTGCGTGACGTCTCCGGTGACGACGGCCTTTGAGCCAAAACCCAGGCGCGTCAAAAACATTTTCATCTGTTCCTGCGTCGTGTTCTGCGCTTCGTCAAGGATAATAAAACTGTCGTTCAGCGTCCTTCCCCGCATGTATGCGAGCGGCGCCAACTCAATTACGCCCTTCTCAAAATAACGGTCGAAACGGTCCGGCGGAAGAAGGTCGTAAAATGCGTCGTACAACGGGCGCAGATAGGGCTCAACCTTATCCATCAGGTCTCCCGGCAGATAGCCGAGTCTTTCTCCCGCTTCCACAACAGGACGTACCAGTACGATCCTGCTTATCTTCGCGGATTTCAAGAGCGCAACCGCCTGCGCGACGGCAAGATATGTCTTCCCCGTTCCGGCAGGGCCAATCGCGAACGTGATGTCGTTTTCGCGGATGGAGCGGATATAATCCTTCTGCCCGTTGGTGTAGGGGCGGATCGGTTTTCCGCGGTTACTCACGCATACGACTTCGTCGTACAGGGATTTCAGTTTGACGGACTCCCCTGCCGCAATCTGATGCAGCCCGTAGCGTATCTCCGCGCTGCTGAACTTTTTACCCGCGAGTGCAAGTTCCGCAAACTGCGTCAACAGATCTTCAATACGTCCAACCAGCGCGGTGTCATCTCCCTGGATGGAGAGGTTTTCGCCGCGCGCGTAGATTTTTACCGGAAACTCCCGCTCGACCATGCGAAGAATCTCGTCATGGCCGGCGAGTAGTTTCACGATTGCTTCATTGTTTGAAACGGACGGGTTTGTGTAATTTTCCGTCCTATCGTCGTTCGGCAAGTTTTACGCCCTGACGACCGACTTGACTTCGGGTACTTCGCTCCTGATCGCGGATTCGACCGTCATGCGAAGCGTTTCCTGCGCGTAGGGGCAGGTGCCGCATGCGCCCGTCAGCTCAACGATAAGCGCGCCCGCCGCTTCGTCATAGCTCACAAAGGCGACGTCTCCGCCGTGGGACTGGAGTGCCGGCGAAATTTTTGTGGTGATTACTTCCTGAATTTTCTCCTGCGTTGTCATTGCGTATTACCTCCTAGATATCTGTGCTTCTATTTTACTCTTTTTCGCATTCTTTTGCCTGACGCCAGAAACCTTCAAGCTCATCCAGCGAAAATTCCCGCCAGGCTTTTCCGGAGCTGGTGACAGATTTTTCTATGAAACGGAAACGCGCGGAGAATTTTTCGCACGCGCGATGCACGGCGATTTCGGGGTCGACTTCCAGATGCCTCGAGAGATTGGAAACGGCAAAAAGAAGGTCCCCCAGTTCTTCCGCAATTTTTTCTTTTGAAACGTTTTGTTCGGACAGTGCTTCTTTCAATTCCGCTATTTCCTCTTCCACTTTTGCGAGGACGGGCGCCGGGTCGCCTTTCGGCCAGTCAAATCCAACCTTCGCCGCGCGCTCCTGGATACGGTACGCGCGCAGGAGGCCGGGCAGGCCTCTGGGGACGCCCGCGAGAAGAGAAGCGTCTTCGTGTTTCTCTTTTCTCTCTTCGACCTTGATCTGTTCCCAGTTTTTTAGGACTTCTTCGGAATTTGCGACGCTGATATCGCCGAATACGTGCGGGTGTCGGCGGACAAGTTTTGTAATCAGGCGGTCCATGACGTCGGCGATTGCGAATTCGCCCGTTTCTTCCGCGATGCATGAAACAAACACGACCTGCAGCAAAAGGTCGCCGCATTCTTCACAGACATTCCGGGTTTTGCCGCTTTCTATCGCCTCGATCAATTCATACGCTTCTTCGATGATATAGCGGCGCAGCGACAGGTAATCCTGCTCGCGGTCCCACGGGCATCCATCCGGCGCGCGCAGTTTGCGCATCACTTCAAGGAGCTCCAGAAATTTATCCGCAGTATGTTTGCTGTTCGTCAAAAAAGCCGCCTCCAAGATCGGTTTGTGCCCTCGTGCTATTCTACCAGATGTACGTCCGTTTTTTGCTGAAAAGCTCCGGAAATGGCCGCGGTTCCCACAAATCCGCCGGGTCCGAGGAAGCCGTCCAGGCGGCGCATCCACATGGACGGCAGTTTGAGGTTACGCCATTCGCCGTCCGGGATTCCCTGGAATATGCACTCGTCTCTGCCGATCAAAATTTTCGTGATGTTGAGATCTGGCGCAATGGCGCGAATGAGCGCGATGTTGAACAGGAATTTTAACCCCTGCGGCATTTTGCCAAAGCGGTCGCGCGTCTCCTCGTAAAGCGAGACAACTTCCGGTGCGCTGTCCGCCTTCAGCAGACGCCTGTAGAGGGTGACGCGCAGGTTTTCCTGCGGCAGATAATTGCCCGGGATGGACGCGGGGAAACCGATTTCAAGCTCCACGTGCGCTTTTGCGCCGCCTTTGATTTTGGCGATTTCTTCGGCCAGCAGATCGCAATATTTTTGATAACCGACGCGGGTCGCGTTGCCGTGCTGCGAAACACCGATCAGGTCACCAGCGCCGCGAATTTGCAGATCGCGCTGCGCGAGCTGATATCCGGCGCCGAGCTCATCTAGCTGTGCTATCGCTTCAAGGCGTTCGCTCGCCTCCACCGTCAGTTTTACGTCCTCCGGATAAAAAAGGAACGCGTAAGCCTGTTCTTCGCGACGCCCAACCCTGCCGCGGAGCTGATACATCTGCGCAAGGCCAAGTTCGTGGGCGTCGTCGACGATCAGCGTGTTTGCCATCGGGATATCGAGCCCGCTTTCTACGATCGTCGTGCAGATCAAGATATCGATCTGCCCGAGCGAGAACTGCATCATCGTCTTTTCTAGCAGCGCTTCCGACATTCTACTGTGCGCGACGGCGATATTGAATTTCGGAAAAAGACGCTTCAGCATCACGGCGCGGTCCTGGATATCATGGATACGGTTGTGCACGAAGAAGACCTGACCGCCCCTGTTTTTCTCGCGCAGAACGGCGTTTTTCAAAAGATCCTCCGCCCACGACCGCACGACCGTAATGACTGGCAGGCGGCGCTGCGGCGGCGTCTGCAAAACGGAAAAGTCACGTATGCCGCTGATCGAGAGAGAAAGGGAACGCGGAATAGGCGTTGCGGATAGCATCAGCACGTCCACACCGGGTGCAATTTTTTTCAGATGCTCTTTGTGCATGACGCCAAAACGGTGCTCTTCGTCAATAACGACCAATCCGAGGTCTTTGAACAGAACATCGGCGCCGAGCAGGCGGTGCGTACCGATTAGGATATCGACTTTCCCCTCGCGCAAATCGTTCAATATCTTTTTTTTGCGCCGAGATGGAGACAAATCTGGAAATGACTTCTACGCGCACGGCCAGACTCGCAAAACGCGCGCTGAAAGTCTCATAGTGCTGTTGTGCTAGGAGCGTCGTCGGCGCCATGATGGCAACCTGTTTTCCGGAGAAAACCGCCTTGCCCGCGGCGCGGATCGCAACTTCTGTTTTGCCGAACCCGACGTCGCCGACCACCAGGCGGTCCATTGGCACGGGACGCTCCATATCTTCTTCAACGGCCTGAATTGCCTTGAGCTGGTCGTCCGTTTCCGCAAAAATAAAACTGTCTTCGAGTTCTTTCATCAGCGCTTTTGACGGCGCAAACGCAAAGCCAGGCGTAAGTTCGCGTTCCGCATATATTGTGACAAGTTCCTGCGCCGCCTTCGCGGCATTTTCTTTCGCTTTGTCGGACGCCTTTTTCCAATGCGAGCTTTTCAGGCTGTCGGGCGTTGGTTCCTGCCCCGGCGCGGGCGACCACGGGCTGATTTTATAAAAATGCATGACCGGAATCAGCAGACGCCGTTCTTCTGCAAATTGCAGCACGAGATATTCCTGTTCGCCGTCCAGTGTCGTGACACGCTCAGGCCCCAGGTACCGCGCAACGCCGTATTCATCGTGCGCCACCCATTGGCCGGGGATCAATCCGACGCCCCAGTCGCTCGGTGCGCGATGCTCCAATCCGCGGCGCGGCACGCTTGCACCGGCAAGTTCAAGGTCCGAGACAACAATTTTCTTATCGTTTATATCAATAAATCCGTCGGTCAGTATTCCTTCCGCGGCGGCATATCCGTTCGCGCGCGCCCATTCAATGCTTCTTTCAGCCTCGGAATAAACTTCGACGTGATATCCCTGTTCCGCATGATTGCGGCAGAATTCTTCTACCTCGAGAAATTTTCCTTTGAAGAGCGGAAGCTGGCGCAAGCCTGTTCTGACATGGCTGGAATTGACGTCCTGAATGACGCGCAGGCGCGGGTAAGCCGCAAAAAAATCATAGAGCGCGTCCCATTGACGCCAGGGAACGCTGTCCTGCTTTTCCCGGTCCAGATTGCCCCACAGCCAGCTCGCGTTTTCCGCCGTCGTATCCAGCCCTTTCGGGTCAAAATAGACGATATGCATATCCTTCGGCATAAAGCGCGAAAGGTTTGATTCCGTACGGCCAAGCAAGCTTTGAATTGACGCCTGCTGCAGCGTGCGGAGACTTTTTTGCGTTTCGGGCAGGAAAAATCGAATACTTTCCAGTTCATCGTCAAAGAACTCAAGGCGTAGAGGGAATGAGTCGGACGGGCTGAAAATGTCCACGATGCTGCCGCGCGAGACATACTGCCCCGGTGACCAGACCAGGTCTCCGCGCACGTAGCCCTTTTGTTCCAGCCATTGCACAAGGCGGTCCCTGCCGATTTCTTCGCCGAGTATCAGGTGGAAATAATCGCTCCCGGAGGAAAAAGGCGCCAGCAGCGATGCGGGCGTTACCGCAAGCACCCCCCGTTTATCTAAAAAGCGCGCGAGTACGTCCCCGCGCTGCACCTTTTCAGCATCGATCTTTGCGTCGTCTTCCGCGAAAGATATTTCGGGCAATATTTCCACATTTCTGTCTTTAAAAAGATTTAACGTTTGCGCGTCGCCGATAAAGTCACGCGTTTGCCGCTGGTCCGGCAGCAGCACAAGCAGCGGAGCGTGCGCATCCCGGCACGCCCAAGCGCGCATGGAGCCCTTCGACGGCAAATGAACGGCTCTGTTTTTTACCCATATGTCGTTGTCCAGTTTAAAAAAACTGGTTTCGTCTGAATTGCTTTTTTCTCTGATTACCATCCTGTACTGTTATAAAAAGCGTGGCTTTAGCCACGCCCAACTTCACCGCCTGTATCCTTTTTTTCTTTTTGCTGTTCTTTTTGATCCTGTTCTTTTTCTGCTTTAAGCCGAAATCCGTTCAAATAGGCCATTGCGGATTGAATATCTTCCGATAGCCATAAACGAACGCCTTCCCACAGCGCGTCCTCCAGTTCGTCCCAGGTTGCGCGCTGTTCTTTCGGGATGCGTCCAAGGACCCAATCCGGCATCGCCATAGCCGGTTTTGGCGCGCCGATGCCGATGCGAAGGCGCGGGACGTCGAGTGTTCCAAGCGCGCCGATGATCGACATCATGCCCTTTTGCCCGCCCGCCGAGCCTTTTTCGCGCAAGCGCAGGCGACCGAATGGAAGCGCCGCGTCGTCATAGATTACGAGGATATCTTCCGGCTCTAAATTTTGATAGCGGACTGCCTCTAAAACAGACAATCCGCTTAAATTCATATACGTATAGGGTTTTAAAAGCGCAAAACGTTCGCCGGCCTGAAGAATCGGTCCCCAATAAGCGCCCTGGAACTTCATCTGCGGCTCACCCATGCCCAGCCGCGTCACAAAAGAATCGAGCGCAAGCCACCCTACGTTATGCCGCGTCCAGGCATATTCGACGCCTGGATTGCCAAGCCCTACGATCAGTTTCATAAGCGTCCGTCAGAGAAGGACTACTAATCTTCCTCTTTTTTGCCCTTTGCGACGACTTCGACTTCTGCGTTCTCTTCGCCCTCTTCACCTTCGGTCTCGAGCGCGTGCGCACGCGTCTGTGCGATTTTCAGAACAAGTGCATCCGCATCGCCGACCCATTCCGCGCCTTCCGGCAGCGGCAGGTCTCTTACAAATACTTCGGCGCCGAGCTGCATATCTTTGAGGTCGACCGTGATCTCGCTCGGGATATCTTTCGGGAGAACTTCGATCATAATCGTTCTCGTCGGCTGATCAAGAAGTCCGCCTTCTTTGATGCCGGGCGACATTTCCTTGTTGAGAACGACCACGGGGATTTCAACCTTAAGTTTCTGTCCGCGTACGATCTGGTAGAAATCCAGGTGCAGGATCTGCTGCGTCAGCGGATGGCGCTGCACGTCTCTGATCAGCGCTTCGCATGATTTACCGTCCGTAACAAGTTCGACAACAGTCGATTCCCTGTGCGAACCGTTGGCGATCGGCGCGATTGCCTTTGCGTCTATCGTGCCGACGAGTCCCTCTTTGAAATCCGGGCCATAAAGAACTGCGGGCAGTTTTTTATTCCCACGCAATTTTCTGTTCGCGTTTTTCCCTGTCGTTGTCCGTACTTCGAAATCGAATTTCTGTGATTTGATCTTTGCAGCCATTGTATTTCCTCCTCGATGTTATAAGCTTGAATAAGCTCTATTTTCTACATTCAGCAGCGCTTTCGCGCCGCAAAATTATTTAGCGAAACAGTATGCTGACCGAATGCTCTGAGTGAATTCTTCTGAGCGCTTCGGCGAAAAGCGGCGCGATTGAGAGCACCGTGATTTTATCGATCTGCTTCGCGCTATGAAGCGGGATCGTGTCCGTCACGACAACTTCCTTTATTTTCGAATCTCTGAGCCTGTCGATCGCGGGTCCCGAAAGAACGGGGTGCGTGCAGCACGCGTAGACGCTCGTGGCGCCGCGCTGCATAAGCGCTTCGGCCGCCTGCACCATCGTGCCGGCTGTGTCGATAATGTCGTCAACAAGAATCGTCGTTCTGCCTTCAATATTTCCGATCAATTCCATGACTTCGCAGACGTTTGCCACTTCGTGGGAACGCCGTTTATCGACGATGGCGAGTTCCGCGTTGCCGAGCTGCTCCGCAAATTTTCTCGCGCGCACGACGCCGCCGATGTCAGGAGATACGACCGTAACAAGGCCTTTTGCAATTTCATCGCTCAAAGTCTGCTTGAAATATGAGGCAAGAAGCGCGCTTGCTGCCAGATGGTCGACCGGGATGTCGAAAAATCCCTGGATCTGTCCCGCGTGCAAATCAACGGAAATCACCCTGTCTGCCCCTGCCTTTTCAAGCAGATTCGCAATCAGTTTCGCAGTGATCGGCTCGCGCGAACGTGTTTTTCTGTCCTGGCGCGCATAGCCGAAATAAGGCATAACCAGATTGATCCTGTAGGCGGAAGCGCGTTTCAGCGCGTCAATAATGATGAGCAGTTCGACCAGATGTTCGTTCGCGGGTTCGCAGGTCGGCTGTATAACATAAACATCAGCGCCGCGCACGCTTTCTTCGATCGAAACGCCTATTTCGCCGTCGGAAAAGCGAAACAGCTTCGAGGCTGAGAGCGGGATGCCCAAGTTGATACAGATATCCTCTGCGAATTTCTGGTGCGCACTTCCGGAAAAAATCTTGACCTCCCGCAAACTGGATGACATTAGTCTTTTCCTCCCTCGTTTTTTTGTTTCCTGGAATGCCAGCCTTCAATGTTTCTCTGTCTTGCCCGCGCCACTGCAAGAGCGCCCTCGGGCACATCCTGCGTGATCACGGAACCGGCGCCTGTCACGGCGTTATCTTCCAGTTCAACCGGCGCAACAAGCATTGTATCGCTGCCGATGAAACAATTGCTGCCGATTTTTGTCTTGTTTTTTTTCACGCCGTCATAGTTGCAGGTAATCGTTCCAGCACCTATATTGGTGCCCGTTCCGATCTCCGTATCCCCGATATAAGAAAGGTGCGGAATTTTCGAGGACTTCCCCACGACGCTTTTCTTTATTTCAACAAAACGTCCGACGTGGACGTGTTCAGCCAAAACGGTGTTTTCCCTGATAAACACAAACGGCCCGACAGTCACATGGTCCCCGATGACGCTGTCCTGAATTCGGACGGAACCTGCAAGCGCCGCGCCGTTCCCGATCTTCGCGCCGCGCAGCACAGAGAAACTGCCGATGCGTGCGCAGTTCCCAACCTCCGACTTTCCCCATATCTGAACGTTCGGTTCGATCGTTACATCTTCGCCGATCACGACTTCGGGGCCGATCCAGGTCGACCTCGGATCCATACATTTCAAACCCTTCCGCATCGCTTCGTTCAGGATGCGCGTCCTGAGACATTCCGCCGACTCCGCCATCTGGATGGGATCGTTGACGCCGTGGAATTCGGTGTGGCTGGACGCTTTAAACGCTTCGACGCGCCCGCCGGCTTTATGGATCAGCGGGATGGCGTCCGGCAAATAATATTCTTTCTGGTGATTCTCACATCCGAGATCATCTATTACAGACGCTAGCGCGCTTGAGGAAAAAACATACATACCGCTGTTCACTTCGCGGCATTTGCGCTCCTCGGCGGTAGCGTCCTTATGTTCGACGATACGTACGGATAGGCCGTCGCGAATGACTCGTCCGTACCCCTCCGGATCTGGAATATCGAAACTGAGAAAAGTACACTGGTTGTTATTTTCAACATGACGTTCCATCAGCGAACGCAGGGTATCCGATGTGATGAGCGGCGTATCGCCCGGAAGGATCAGAACGTGATCGTAACGCTTCCACCAGTCGGCCGCGATTTTTACGGCGTGTCCGGTGCCCAATTGTTCGCGCTGCCAGATTGTTTCTACGTCGGGATAAGAATTCTGGAGCCATCCGGCCACTTGCTCGCCTGCATAACCGACAACTGCGGATACGTGCCGAAAACCGGCTCCGAGCACCGCTTCGATCGGATAAAATAAAATCGGCTCCTCCAAGATGTTCTGAAGAACTTTAGGCTTTTCGCTGTGCATACGCGTTCCCTTACCGGCTGCCAGGATGAGAACGCAGAAATTATTCTTGCCGCTTTCCATGCCCAAGCTCCTTTCGATTTTTGGAAGACATCGTCTTGATTTTAACACACAAACAGCTGAGGCATCTGACTCGACACCCCAGATATAGACAATCTTGGCTGGGGTGGATGGACTCGAACCATCGGTGGCGGATCCAAAGTCCGCTGCCTTACCGCTTGGCTACACCCCAAGATGCACCGGACATTATATCCTCTATGTGCCGATATTTGCAACCCGAACAAAAATTTATTTTTATTGCTGTATTGTTCTCACAACTATATACAAATTCGCAAAAAGCCCTTATAATAATTCTAAATAAAAACTCAATGGTATTACAATGTTTAGGAGGTAGTATAATGTGGAGTGTAGATGACGGCATCGCAGTACTAAGAGAAAGAGGCGCGAAGGTTACAGCTCAGCGTATTGCGATTATGAGGAACCTTCAAGGCAGAACCGATCACCCCTCTGTGGATACAATCTACAGGGAACTCGCGGTCGACTATCCGACAATGTCGGTCGCAACGGTTTACAGCACAGCGCAATTGCTCGCGGATGCGGGGCTGATTAAGATTTTGAGCATCGACGACAAGCGCGTCTATTTTGATCCCAACACAGCTACGCACGGGCACTTCCTGTGCAAGAACTGCAAAAAAGTTTCGGATTTCGAGATCGATGAGACCTCGCTCTTCCGGTCTGCCGCGGCATCAAAAAATAATATCGCGCAAATCGAGGTCGCCGAGATTTTCTTTTACGGGCTCTGCTCAGATTGTCTAACAATTTAAGCTGAATGTCACCGCTTGAAATCGAAATCGTAGCGTTTATAGCTGGGGCTTTCCTGCTCTACTGGCCATATGTCTGGTGCTGGTATAGAAAGGAAAGCCTCGACTCATATGGTCTGGTGTGGAATTTCAACAAAAAGGACACCGTCCAGACGATAATCCTTTCCGTAGTGTTGCTTGCGCTCCTGACGCCGATATCCATTATTTGGCCGGGCTCAAACGCGCCGCACATGCGTTCGTTTGAATTCGTGCTGAAAATGGGCGCTTCCGGACTTGCCGCCGCCGTAATCGAGGAAACTTTTTTCCGAGGCTGGCTGCAAACGCTTTTCCGCAGACGTTTTTCCGCGATCCCTTCGATCATTATGGTCAACATGATTTTTGCGCCGATTCATTTAATTGCACACCCAAATCCGATGTCGCTCCTGACTTTTTTCCCCGGACTGGTGATGGGTGCGTTGCGAGAGAAATATAACAACATTTTCCCCGCAATGATTTTTCACCTTCTCGGCAACCTTTGGGCAATTTGGTTCTATCCTTCGGCATTCTGAGCTAATATATACGCAAAGCTCACCGAAGGAGAGAGGTACCGATGCCCAATGCATGCCTCAAACGATTCGATATAAAAAAAAGTATTTTTCTTTTACTCCTCTTTTGCATATTTTTTACTGAGTCTCCCGCGCACGCAAAAGAAATTTTCCGCGTTGAAGTGCCATTCGAGGTCGGCGCTTCCGTTATTACGATAGACATGAACGGCACATCTCACCCTATTGGTACGGTCAATAAACTGCCTACGACGACAAGGTGGCCAAGCTATACGGCGAGCGCCTGGGGAAAGCCCGGCGACGTCTGCGCGTCAGCAGTAAACGCAATCCACATGCTTGTTTCCGTTGAGAAAGAGAAGGGCCGCACGATCAGCCTGATTCCGCAGGAAACAATCGCTCCCGCCGCCGGTGCGGGTGCTTCGGTCGTCGTTTCCACGAAGGCGGGCAACGGCGTTTTCGGCGCGTGGGCACCGCCTTCGGGCAGTAAGGTATACGTAAGAAAACCTTCTCTGAATGAATCCCCGCTCGGACCCAAAAATCTGCCGCAAAAGGGAGATACGCTGGTCATTCGCGTGGAAGAAAAAGATCTTCCATATTATGTTGAGATAGAAAACAGGCCCGGAGGAAGGGTCATTTCCTGGCATCGCGACAAAGTGACCATGATTGCGCGCGTTATCAAACCGGTCGGGGGCGTTGGGCGTTTTGAAGGAACGCTTTTTCAGCGTGAAAGCGCGCTGCGCGCAAACCACCCCGGTGTGATCGACCTGAGCACGTGCGCGGTCGGCTTGACAGGCGGCTTTCAGATCATGCCATGGGATCATGCGCTGTCGTCGAAAGAAATGCAGAATGCCTGGAACGCAACGCAATGGATGATTTTGGGACCGATGGACGGAAAATCCATGATGGGCGGAACGTATCCGCTGTTCTCCGAAGGGTTGGTACCCGGCCCCTTCGAAGGAGAGGTTTTGTGGGATATGTGGGCGACTTACGGCAGGAAATCCTTAGTACTCGCGCGTTCCGGGGGCGGGAACTGGCGATATTTGCCTTTGGCTTCCGGAAAATCCGACAACGCGTTGAAAGAAGTCACGCATCTACGGATTTATTACCCGATTACAAAAGAACCGCAAAAAGCGAAGGCCAACTAAAGCCCTCGCTTTCAACTTTTACCTTATTTTTTCGCAGCTATATTTGGAATAAAACCTTCATGCGCGATCTTCGACGATCGCTTTGATTTCCTTCTCCATAAAATCTGCCGCAGCCTTTAAGGTTGCTTCATCTTTCGCCTCTACGAAAATACGGATCAGAGGCTCCGTGCCGGATGGACGCAAAGAGAGCCGTCCCTTCCCTGCCAGGATTTCCTCCGCAGCGGAAACAATATCGGCAATCTCCGGCGCATTCATCACAGCGTTTTTATCTTTTATCCGAAGATTCCGCAGCGTCTGCGGATAGCGGATAAAGCGGTCGGCAAGCGTCGACGGATCTTCGCCAAGCGCCGACAGCGCCTTGAGGAAAAGAATCCCCGACGCGAGACCGTCTCCAGTGTTCGCATAATCGAGCGCGATAATATGCCCGGACTGTTCTCCGCCCAACAGGCTGTCTTTCTCGCGCATCTTGTCCAGTACATAACGGTCTCCGACGTCACAGCGGAATACGCTGATATCTTCCTGCTTCAGCAAATCCTCCAGCCCCATGTTGGACATGATCGTAGCGACAAGGCCCGAACCAAGTTTCTTTTCGGCGGCAAACCAGCGCGCAATCACCCAGAGCATGATATCGCCGTCTAAAATTCTGCCCTTTTCGTCGGAGATCAAAACGCGATCCGTGTCGCCGTCGTACGCAATGCCGAGTTTCGCCCCGTGTTCAACCGTCTTTTGGGTCAGAAAACCCATATGGGTAACGCCAACGCCGTTGTTAATGTTCGTGCCGTTCGGGTCTACCCCGTAAAAGTGGACTGGCGCGTTCCATTTCTGAAAGAGTTCCACCGCATATTCGTACGCCGCGCCGTGTGCCGCGTCGATGACCAGCGGATAGGAACGGTCCCGCACGTCCTCTATAAGGCGTTTCAGATAATCCGAATATTGGACGCAGTATGGTCCCCCGCATCCTAGCTCTGCTCGCCGTTCGGAAATATCGTCAAGGCGCAGAGATTCATAAAATTCTTCAATCTGCAGTTCGTCCGCATCGGTAAGCTTAAAACCGGACGCGTCAAGGAATTTCACGCCGTTGTAGGCAGCCGGATTATGCGACGCGCTGATGACAGCGCCGCCGTCGAAATCGTTTTTCGCTACGACATAACTTACACCAGGCGTCGGTATAACGGCAAGCGATACGCACGTGCCGCCCGCCGCTGTTATACCGGAGGCAAGAGCGTTTTCAAGCATTTCGCCCGAAATTCGCGTATCCCGACCGATTGCAATCTTCGGTTTTTCGATTCCCTGTCGTTTCTGATAGGCAACGAAGGCAGCGCCGAGCGTACGCACCGCTTCCGGCGTCATAAAACCCTCGCCTGCTATGTCGCGTACACCATCGGTTCCAAACATTTTTCTCACTTTATTATTGTTCTCTGACACCGGGAATCCCCCTGTAAAAATTATTCAACCACCGTGATCGTTACTTGAGGCGGATCTATTTGTACAATTTCAAATTCTTTCTTTAGATTGCGCACGAGAACGGGCAGCGAAAGCTGCTTGTTCACAATATTTGTAACGTCCACATACAGTTCGCATGGTATCGGCCCCGTAAAGAGCGCGTCGATCGCAATTTGCGACCCTTCGATTGTCAGATTTGCAGCCGCGGGAGAAACGCGCCATTCCGTTCCGGAAGCCGCCCCGCTTACGAGGATCGGTACGGAAGTATAGGTCTTCGCAGCCATTTTTTTCCGCAGCGTGATTTCTACTCTGGCGCGTCCGGGTCCTAAAATCTCAACGCCGGGGTCCTCCTCCGGCTGCAGCGGAAGCATCAGCTGCAGGTTTTGGTCAAGTCCCGACACGTCGATCGGAGGAAGCACAAGCGAGGTCATATTCCGCACAGCTTCGCCGGCGCCGCGAATCGTAACTTTTTCGGGAAGGACCGTGATCTTTTCAACTTCAAGCCCATCGGCGGGCAAGCCGACCACCGGTATCCGGACAGGAATCTGCTCTCCTACAATCTCGTCTTCGAGTGTAACCTTTACGTTGACCGTAGCAGGCGAAAGCTGCAGCCGATCTGATTCCTGCGATTTATCAGAAATTTTCACGGGCAGTTTCAAAACGGTATTTTCAGTAAGTTTTTCTACAGGAATAAGAACCTGGACGTTCTGCACCGAGAGGACGTCCACTTCGGGGCCTGTCACGGTAACATCAGTCGGGCTTATTTCCGCGAAAGAGATAATTTTTCCTTCGGGGAGCTTGCCTTCTGCCGACCAGAAAATAGGCAGCGTTCTCTCAACCTGCCTGTATATTTCTATCTCAGCGGTAGACGGATGCCAGTTCCGTATCCGCACGAACTGCGGTCCCTCTATACGTATGGGAAGTTTAAAGGTGCCGGACTGCAGCCCTTGTAAATCAACCTCTGCCTTTAGTTCGGAAGGCGTGACCCTTGAGAGAATGTTCATGCGTCCGAGCATTCTCACTTCCACCGTTTTCGTGCTTTCGTAGATCGTGTACCCTCTGCTCAGATTGGTATATTGCAGCGGAACCTCGAGCGTGCGAACCCCTTCCGTGCTGCCGTCCCATGCGACAAACAGCCAAAGGATGATCGATATTACGATGGAAATACCGCCGATGAATATTTTAGTGTTGAGGAAGCCGCCGTTCACCTGCACCCATTTTTTAAAACTGGCGCGCTTGTTCCTGGTCTCCTGCATGAAAGAAGAGAACTTTGTTTTCAAAAGCTCCAAAAATTTATTCATCCGCCTTACCTCCGGGCCACTGGAGCAGGATCTCCTCGCGGAAGCGCTCCATGAAATTGCCCTCTTTTCCGCCATGCGTAAAGTAATGCAGGCATATGCTTCTCACCTGTTCATCAGACAGAGGTTTGGAGAGACGGCCGCTGACCGCGACCGTAACTTCGCCGCGCTCTTCGGAAACCACCAGGGTAAGGGCGTCAGACATTTCAGAAACGCCCAGCGCGGCGCGATGCCGCGTTCCGTACCAGCGGGAGATGTCTGTTTTTTCCGTAAGCGGGAGATATGCACCGGCCGCAATCACGTGATTTTGATCGATTACGACGGCTCCGTCGTGCAGCGGCGTGCCCGGCCAGAAGATCGACACGAGCAGCTCTTCGGTTAGCTCGGCGTCAAGCAAAACCGCGGTCCGCCAAACTTCTTTCAGACTGGTGTTGCGCTGAAGGACGCACAATGCGCCAATCCGCTGCGCTTTGCAGTACAGCAGAGCCTTTGCAAGTTGTTCCGCGCGTTCATCCAAATCTTCTTCGTCTTTTGCGCGTTTCCAGATATGTCCCTTTCCCAATTCTTCAAGCATATGCCGGAGTTCCGGTTGGAAAAGTATGGGGATAACGATAATAAAGGCGCCCAAAATTTTGCCGATGATCCATGAGAGACTCCGCAGTTCCAAAACATTCGCCACGACTGCAAAAAGGCCGATGATCAAAATACCGCGTATCAGCTGCATTGCACGCGTTCCCGCAAGCAGCATCAGCACTTTGTATATGATGTATGCAACGATCAGTATATCCGGAATATCCTGCCATCTGATGTCAAAAAAAGGCAAACCTGCACCTCCTCACTTGATGATGTATTATGTTTGTTTCCATAAAAATTATCCCTATCCGCCGCGCAGTTTTCGCAAAACGGAAAGATTTCCCGCGTCGCCCCATCCCTCTTTCGGCGTTTCCAGAACGGCCGGAACATCCGCGAATCGTTCGTCATTCATCAACATTGAGAACGCGGTTAAACCGATCTCGCCCTGCCCGATATGGGCATGCCGGTCTTTTTTGCCGCCCTTTTCTGTTTTGCTGTCGCTCAAATGCCAGCAACCGACCCGCTCTATCGTAACATGCTTGTCCAGCGCGTCAATAAACCTGTTGTACGCTTCGGCGCTCCTTACTTCGTAACCCGAAGCAAAAATATGGCACATATCAACGCACGCACCGATTCTTTTATGCCAGTTCACCCTGTTTAAAATATCTTCCAGGTCGCGAAGTTCGCCGCCGACCACCGTTCCCTGCCCCGCCATCGTTTCAAGCAGTATGCGTACACGCGTCTCCTGCGTTTCGTCGATTGCGCGAAGCAAGGATTCCGCAATCATTTCTATCGCCGCATCGCGCGAAAAATCTCCCGCAAAACCCGGGTGCAGAATAATATCGTTTATCCCGAGCTGGTGACAGCGCTCGATTTCCGCGATCAAACCTTTTTCGCTCTTTTTTCTGATATCACCGCTGCCGCACAAATTAACGAGATACGATGCGTGAGAAACGACCGCCTGTACGCCGCTCTGTTCCCACGCACGATAGAACGCCTCGATCTCCTGCATCGACAATACTTTTGTCTGCCACTGACGCTGGTTGCGCGTAAAAATCTGTATGGATTCGCACGAGGCCTCGTCCGCTCTCGGAAAGGCCTTGGCAAGTCCGCCTGCGACAGATATGTGCGCACCGATCAGCGGCAATTAAACCGACCGCCCCTGATAGATCAATCCGTGCATGCCGTCGACGGTGACGAGCATTCCGTCCTCCAAAAGGTCGTAAATACCTTTTACGCCGACGATGGCAGGGATCCCGTATTCTAAAGCTGCAATGCTCGCGTGGTTGGTCAGACCCTCTTCTTCAGATATGACCGCAGCGGCCTTTTCTATGATCGGCATACAATTTCTTGCCGATTTTTTCAGCACGATAATCGTTTCTTTCGTAACGCGCTTCGTCACTTTCTCCGGGTCGTCCACCTTCAGAACGCGTCCCGCCGCACGGCTGCGAACAAGCGCGCTGCCGCTTCCAAGGACCTTTCCGACTGTATGGACGTGGACAGTGTTTGTCGTTCCGGGAACACCGAGCGGAACGCCCGATGTGAAGACGACTTTGTCACCCGGCTGTATATAGCCGTTTTGCTGGACGACAAGGAGCGCGTCTTTCACAGACATTTCCAAATCTTCAAATAGCGTCGTTATCATCGGCACGACACCCCATGACATGGCAAGCGCACGCCACGTTCCAACCGACGGGGTGAGCGCAATAATCCTGCAGTCGGGACGATATTTGCTCACCATACGAGCGGTTGCACCGCTTCTTGTAAGTGTCAGCACTGCGGAAGCGCCGACGTTATGCGCGATATCCCCCGCCGCCTGACTGACAGCGTCCGCCACTTCTTCGCAGAATACGAACTTCGGCTGACCTTTTTCAAATTCCGCCATTTTCGTCTCAGTGCGCGTCACGATTCGGCCCATCATTTCCACCGATTGAACGGGATATTTGCCGCTGGCGGTCTCTCCTGAAAGCATGACAGCATCCGTTCCGTCGAGCACCGCGTTTGCTACATCGCTCGCCTCCGCCCGTGTGGGCCTCGGATTGCGAATCATTGAATCAAGCATCTGTGTCGCCACGATGACGAATTTTCCCCGCGCACGGCATTTTAGGATGATCTCTTTTTGAATAATCGGAACATCTTCCGTTCGCATCTCTACGCCCAAATCTCCGCGCGCAACCATAACGCCGTCTACAACATCCAATATTTCGTCAAAACACTCAACGGACTGGCGCGTTTCGATCTTCGCGATAACGTATGCCTTGCCGCCCTCTTGTTCCAAGACGCGGCGCACACCGATAATATCCTCTTTTGCCCGGACGAAGGAAACGGCTACGTAGTCAACCGAGTTCTCCACGCCCCAGCGGATATCCTGAATGTCCTTCTCTGTGAGCGTCGGAACGGAAAGAACCGCTTCGGGTACATTGATTCCCTTTCGTTCGCCCAATTCCCCGCCGACGATTACTTTGCACAGAATTTCAGCGGGTTTGATTTCTTCGACGCGCAGATGGATACTTCCGTCGTCGATGAAAATATTCTGCCCGGCCTTCACTTCTCGCGACAAAGCGGCGTGATCCACATACACGCCGGCAGCGTTCCCCGCCGTCTGATCTTCCAGCCGAAGCATGAAAGAGGCGCCTGAAGCAAGCCAGACTTTTTCATGGTTCTCGAGAAAGCCGGTACGAATTTCGGGGCCTTTTGTGTCAAGCAATGTTGCGATCGGACGCTGCAATTCGCTTTCTACTTTGCGGATCTTTTCAATCGTAGACGTGTGCGTTTCGTAGTTTCCGTGCGAAAAATTGAGGCGCGCTACATCCATACCCGCCTTAGCGACTGCGAGCAGGTTCTCGTAATCCCAGCAGGCAGGCCCCATCGTGCAGACGATTTTAGCCTTGCGATCTTTATTTCTCATGTTCCCTTTCGTACGATTTCTCAAATCTCTCGTAGGAATCCGTTTTCTTTCTGTCGCTTTCCAATTCTCCATGCTTCGTGTATATACAGGCGGCGCCGCGTATTTTCATCGCGGAAACATGTTCCGTAAACTGCGCGATCCATACTTCGCCCTCGTCGAGCTTCTCTGTATGAAGAAATCTATTTTCGGGGCCTCTCGTTACGCCGATTACGGTCACGCCGTTTTCCATCGCTTTTACGACGATATAATCCCCGCCCGCCGTCTCGTGATTCTTGTCGTTATTCTGGCTCATCTTGCCTTCTCTCCTCTCTTTCGCTTCCGCAGCTACAGGCTGCGCCTGAACAGGCGTCTGCGCGGAATCTTTCTTTTCCGCGTGGTCCTCAGGGACAGTATTCGATTGCGATTCGCCCGCCAGAGTACTCTTTAATTGCTCCAAATAATTCTTCATCTGCTTCTATCCCCACTCCGTTTAACATTGCTACGATCGTTTGATCGCCGTTTACAACTTTAAGCATTATTTTGGTCTTGCCCGGCTTTGACTGAAACACGCGGAACAATCCTTCATAATAATCCCTGCCAAGGCCCGATGCGTCAAGCGTCAAAACCACATGCGGATCAATCTTTTCCCTGAATTCATCTTCCGTAAATATTTCGTCCGCAATCACTGAGGTGCCTCTGTCCTCTCGCACCTGGCCGCGGATAAAATAGAAATTTCCTATTGAGATATAAGGTTTAAACTTCTCCCATTGGCGCGGATAGATAACGATCTCAACGCTTCCGTCCGCGTCTTCAAGCTCCGCGATGCCCATGGGATCGCCTTTTTTCGTAAAGCGCTCTTTGACCGACGACACCAGTCCCGCCACTGTCACGGGCAGCTGCGTTGGTTTCCAGCGCTGCAATTCGCCCAAAGGACAGGTCGCGTAACATGCCGCTGTCTGCTTATAGTGGTCGAATGGATGCGCGGAGATATAGAGTCCCATGCTTTCCTTTTCACAGTCCAGCTTTTCACGCTCCGAGAAATCCGGACATTCCGGAAGCTGCGGTTCCAGGCCGGCGTCGTCCGCATCCGCAAAAAGCGAGCCCTGGTTGGTGTCTTTCGACTGCTTTGCGGCAAGTTCCATAAACGTTGGCAGCGCTTCCAGCAACTGCGCGCGGTTGCATGAGATTCTGTCAAACGCGCCGGATTTGATTAGATTTTCGACGACGCCTTTGTTAACGACGCGTGAATCTATTTTTTTCAAAAAGTCCCAGAAGGATTTGAACGGCCCTTCGCTGTGCCGCGTCGCGATGATGTTTTCCACCGCCGCATTGCCGACCTTGCCCACCGCCGAGAGTCCGAGGCGAATCTCTTTGTCTCCCGTAACCGTGAAGTTGTCCTTCGACTCGTTAATGTCGGGCGGCAAAACTGCATATCCCGCGTCGCGCACCTTGCGGATATATTGGCCCAGGTCATCCATTTTCGAACCGATCAGGCTTGAAAGATAGGCAGCGAGGAATTCCGCTCCGTAGTTCGCCTTGAGCCATGCCGTTCTGTAACTGATAAGTCCATACGCGGCGCTGTGGGACTTATTGAAACCATATCCCGCAAATTTCTCAATGACGTCGAAAATTTCTACAGCCTTATCGCTAGGCACGCCTTTTCTAATAGCGCCTGCGACAAATTTCTCGCGCTGCTTTTCCATTTCCTCGACTTTTTTCTTTCCCATCGCTTTACGAAGGAGGTCCGCCTGGCCGAGCGTGTAATCGGCAAGCTCGGACGCGCTCTGCATGACCTGCTCCTGGTAAAGGATAACGCCGTACGTCTCCTTTAGAGAGTTCTCAAGCGCTGGATGCTTATAAGTGACCGTCTCTTCTTTGTGCTTCCTGCGCACGTACTGGTCAACCATGCCGCTTTCAAGCGGCCCAGGACGATAGAGCGCGACAAGCGCGATCATGTCCTCAAAGCAGTCTGGTTTCAGACGTTTCACTAGCGCCGTCATGCCTGTCGATTCCAACTGGAAGATGCCCAGCGTATCGCCGCGCTGTAAAAGTTCGAACGTTTTCGGGTCGTCCATCGGGATATCGCTCAGGTCAATTTTGCCTTTGCCGGACGCCTCGATATTTTCAAGAGCGCCCTCAAGCACGGAGAGCGTTTTTAAACCAAGAAAGTCCATTTTGACGAGACCGAGCTGTTCGACCGGTTCCATCGAATATTGCGTTGCGATCTGGTTATCGCCGAACTTCCGCACCGGGACCATTTCCATGATCGGCCGCGGCGTAATGACGATACCGGCCGCGTGCTGAGAGCAGTGTCTTGCGATGCCTTCCATATTTTTTGCATAGTCGAGCAGCTTATGGACCTGCGCGTTTGTATTATAGAGAGCCTTGAGGTCCGGCACGCTTTCGATCGCTTCGGGGATGCTTTTTATTCCGGATTTCAAAGAGTCCGGAATCAGTTTCGTGACCTCGCGCACATCGGGTACGGGCATCCCCATTGCGCGCCCGATATCCGCGACGGCCATCTTGCTTTTCATACGCCCGAACGTGATAATCTGCGCGACTTTGTCGCTGCCATATTTTTCGACGATATAGCTGATCACTTCATCGCGGCGTTTATCCGAGACGTCGGTATCGATATCAGGCATGCTGATTCGTTCGGGGTTCAGAAAACGCTCAAAAAGGAGATTGTAGCGAAGCGGATCCAGGTCTGTAATGCCAAGCGCCCACGCAACGACGGAGCCCGCGGCGGAACCGCGGCCGGGGCCGACGGGAATATTCTTCGCCCTTGCCGCCGCAATGATATCCGCCACGATACAGAAGTAACCCGGAAAACCCATCTGCTCTATTACTTTGAGCTCGTATTTCAAACGTTCCATGTACTTCTCAGGCGGATTTTCGGTTTTCAGGCGTCTTTTTAAGCCGTCCAGGGACTGCTTTTCCAGGAACGTATCAAGCGTATCGCCCTCCGGCAGTGCAAAATCCGGCAGGAAATAGTCTTTCTTCCTGAGGTCGAGATCGCACCGGTCTGCAATCTTTTGTGTATTTAAAAGAGAATCGGGCAGTTCTTGCCCAAATATATCCCACATTTCTTCGGGGGAACGGAAATAATAATCATCTCCGGAAAATCTGTAACGATTCGGGTCGTCAATCTTGCTCTGCGTTTGCGTACAAAGCAGAACGTCGTGCCACTCCGCGTCACTGCGCCGCATATAGTGGGCGTCGTTTGTCGCGATCAGTTCATAGCCGTCCCTGCGGGCAATATCGACCAGCGCTTTGTTGACGAGCGCCTGCTCCGGCATGCTGTTCGCCTGAATCTCAAGGAAAAAATTATCATGGCCAAGGATATCGCGATAGAGCTGCGCGCGTGCGGCAGCCGCATCCAGATCCCCTTTCAGGATGAAGGCCGGAATTTCACCGCCGAGGCACGCAGAAGCGCCAATGAGTCCTTTGCTGTATTTTGAAAGAAGTGCGTGGTCGATGCGCGGTTTGTAGTAGAAGCCGTCCGTATTCGCGACTGAGACGAGTTTGACGAGGTTACGATACCCTTCTTCGTTCTCCGCGAGCAATATCAGGTGGTATTGGTTTTTTCCTTCGCGGCACGTGTGGCCGTTCGGATCCACGTATACTTCGCAGCCGATGATCGGCTTGACGCCCTGCCCTACGCATTTGTTAAAAAACTCTACGGCGCCGTACATGACGCCATGGTCTGTGAGCGCAACGGCGCTCATACCCATTTCCTTTGTTGCCGCCGCTAAATCGGCGCATCCGTTGGCTCCGTCCAACAGGCTGTACTCACTGTGGACGTGAAGATGTACAAATGGTTTTTCCATGTTACGCGTCCTGCTCCTCTGAATCCTCGTCCTGTTTATCCTTTACGTATAAAACCTCGGCTCCCATCAATTTCAACACTGTCCCCATCTCGCTGTTGCCCTGCCCTGCGTCCTCTTCGTCATCAGCTCCGGGCAAAGAAGCTATGAATGACGGCTCCGCCGCTTCATCCTGCGCCTTTGCGGACTCCGGCGTGTCGATCGCCCAGACTTCCTTCACCGCTTTTGCGAAAAGGCGTCTGTTTTGGGGAATATTAAGGAAGCTCTCAGCCAATGATGGGCTTTTTTCAAACTCAAAGACCCAGCCTTTTTCTTCATCGGAATAAAGATCCGCATGCAGAAACGCAGCCGCAAATGTCAGCGCCTTCGGCCCGAGATGTGAAAGCAGTTTTGAAAGATCGCCGTCGCCAAATGATTCTTTGAAATCGACCGTACATGCTGGCGTCGTCTGCACCTGAGCTTGTACTGGTACGGACCTGTCGTGCCGCCTCGGTTCCTTTTTGGGCGCGACCAGATCGTCGAAACCGTCGTCCCACGGAACCATATTCGGCTGTGCCGATGCAGGCGCCGTTTCCCGCGGCCTGAATTCTTTCGTCACTTGCGGCTGCGCTTGTGATTTTGCCGCTGGCGCCGCTGTCCTGCTCTGTATCTGAGGAGCGGCGGGCTGCGTGATTTTTCCTTCGAGAATGTTTGTGAGCTCAATCATGACAAGCCCGGCAAAGACTTCCTGACGCATACCGTAACGCGTGCGCGGCAGCAGCTTCGCGAAGAAGGCGCAAACAGCTTTCAGCTGCTCGGGACGCCAGTTTTTGGACTCATCCCGCAGAAAAACGAGCTCTTCCTCTGACGCGTCCAACGCCCCCGCCCCTTTTTCCTGCCATGCGGCGTAGATCCAAAGGTCGCGGAAAAGCGTAAAGAAAGATTCCGAAAGCCGCTCAAGGGAAACACCCCGCGCTAGCATATCGTTCAGCGCTGCGGCTGCCTGTTCCGGGTTCGCGCGCAGCTCGGATACCCATTTTTCAAGCTCGCTGCGGCTGCTCCCTCCCATGAGATTATTAACGTCGGCAAGCGTCATGCTGCCGTTTCCAAGGGCCACCGCCTGCTCCATCAATGAAAGCGCGTCGCGCAGCGCGCCATCGGCCTGCCTTGCGATCTCCCACACTGCCTCGCCTTCCGCGGATATCTCTTCGGTGGAAGCAACGTAATTGATCCGCGCAACCATGTCATTGGTCGATATTCTGTGGAACGGAATGTGCTGGCAGCGCGAGCGAATGGTAACGGGCACTTTGTGCGGCTCTGTTGTCGCCAGCATAAAAACAACGTTTGCGGGCGGCTCTTCCAGCGTTTTGAGCAGCGCGTTGAATGCGGCTTCAGTCAGCATGTGGACTTCGTCTATGATGTAAACCTTGTACGGCGAGCTAAGCGGTTTGAGGTTGACGTGGCTCTTGAGATCGCGAATTTCTCCGATTCCGCGGTTTGACGCACCGTCGATCTCAATGACGTCCAGGTGCTCGCCCACCGCGATGGAAACGCAGTTCGCGCATACGCCGCAAGGCTCGCAGTCGTCCGTCGGGTTCGAGCAGTTCAGCGTCTTTGCGACGAGGCGCGCCGCAGAAGTTTTTCCGCAGCCGCGCGGGCCGGAAAAAAGATATGCGTGCCCAAGCTTCTTGTCCTTGAGCGAACGCTGTAAAACGCTTACCGCCGCGCTCTGCCCCACCATGTCGGAAAAAGTCTGCGGTCTGTATTTTCGGTATAGGGAGATATACATGAAATGCCCCTCCAGATCCTATTTATTCTATGAAAGCGTGCTTCTTATTGATAATAGTCGGTTAACGGGTTTCCGCGCCTTGCGCTTTGGATTGCCGATACGATCCGGTCTCTGATTTCTGGCAGGCCCGGAAGTTCCGCAGGGCGTTCCTCTTCGCGCAGGACAAACTTGCCCTTCATGATAAGCGCCTGATTTGCGCCTTCTCCGTGCACCTGTATATCATAAGGCGCGAGCTCCATTTCAAGCGCATCGTCAAGGCGCGCGGTAAAGTCGTTCATGAATTTTCGATTTTCGGGTCCGTCCGGCAGGGCAAGCATCGTAGCGCCGTCTACCTTCAGGCGAATATCGCCCGATTGTTCCTCTACGGTTAGAATAAGCGCGTTCAGCACGTCCTTACGCTGTATTTGGATGCCTTTATCCTTCATATAACGCACTGCGGCTTCCGCACGCTCATCATCGTCAGGGTGGGTCTGAAATATGCCGGGGTCGTAGTAAGCGCGGCGCATGCGCAGAACTTTGAAACGTTCGATCATCGTGAGCATCGCCGCGGGATTGTAACCGCCTTTTGTCAGTACGTCGATCCCCTTGGCGTCGGCCTCTTTTTCCAGGTCGATACTGTAGGAATTGATCGCCGCCGTTTGGATCGCACTCGCCATGACCATCGCTTCCGGAGCTCCTGCGGCCGCCGCGGCGATCATGCCCGCGATCGTGAGCATAGAAAGCCTGTTATTGCGCGCGGACTGCACGATGCCATGCGCGCGGTCCGCGTGGATCAGTTCGTGCGCGATCACGGCCGCGTACTCCGATTCGCTTTTCAGAAAATCAAGCATACCGGTCGTAATATACATCTGGCCGCCGGGCAGTGAAAAAGCGTTCGGCTCTTTGAGCTCTAAAATTCGTATGTTGTAGTTGAGCGGGCGTTCAAGATAAGGCGTAAGCTTTTGTACGATCATGTTGAGCCGCGCTTCCCTGTCCGGGTCGGTTACGCGCGCAACTTGTTTTTCGATCGATTCGGAGACGCGCTTGCCCAGTTTTTCTTCGCGCGGAACAGTTTTCATGCTCGGCGTAGGCGAAGCGTCAGCTGCCCATAAGCAGGAAACAGAAAAGAGAGTGCACAAAAAAAGGACGAAAATAAACGTTAATTTTTTTGCCGTCACACTCCTGCCTCCTCTCTGCTGTAAAGAATCATATCACAGGATTGTGTTGATTGTGTGTGCGTTTAGCCCCGTTATACATCCGACTGCGTGGCGCCGGGAATACAAAAAGGCGGAAGGTTCTGCCTCCCGCCCAATCTTTGCCTGATGAAACGAAACGGCGCTTACTTCCCCTTTATAAACTCTTCCAGTTGCGCAAGGGAGGCCACCTGGCTCTGGCGCACGATCTCGCCTTTCTTAAATTCAACGACCGCCGGCAACGCGGCAAGGCCGAGTTTTTCGACGATACGTTTGTTTTTGTACGCGCAAATCAGAGATAGGTCGACCCCGTTGTCGGCCGCAAACTGTTCTGCCTGCGCCTGCAGGCGCATATGCTCCTGATCAATGCTGGACGAGAAAAGCGCAAACACGTGCTCGGGCTGGTAGAGCATCGATTCGATGTGCAGCTGTTCCGTGATATAGGAATAAGCAGACATTGCAGCGACCGCGCCGTCGCCAGCCGCTGTAACGACCTGGCGCAGAGGTTTATCGCGCAAATCGCCCGCCGCGAATATTCCTTCGACCGAGGTTTCCATTTTCTCGTTTGTTTCGATCCAGTTCCCGCGCGTCTGCTTGATGAGGGATCCCGGTTCGCCGAGGAAATCGACGATCGGCTCCGTACCGATAAAAATGAACACGCCCGCAACGGGAAGTTCGGACTTCTCGCCCGTCTTCACGTTTTTGAGCATGAGTTTTTCAACAAGGTCCGCCCCTTCGATCGATTCCACGACCGTATTGTAGATCGGCTCGATCTTCGGATTTGCAAGCGCCTGTTCAATCGCGTGCCTGTCCGCGCGGAATACATCGCGCCGATGGATCAGATAGACCTTCGACGCAAAACGCGTCAAATATCCGGCTTCCTCGACGGCAACGTTTCCGCCGCCGACAACCGCGACGACTTCATCTTCAAAAAACGCTGCGTCACAGACTGCGCAGTAGCTGACGCCAGCGCCCGTAAATTCCGCTTCGCCCTTACAGCCGAGTTTGACGAAAGCGGCTCCGGTCGCGAGGATGATCGCCTCTGCTTCCACTTCGCCCTTGTCCGTCACGACCACTTTGCTGCCGTTACGAATCTCAATGCCTTTTACCGTGCAATCTCTGAATTCCGTTTTGAAGTGCTCCGCGTGCTTGCGGAACGACTGACCGAGTTCCGCGCCGCTGGAGTGAATTACGCCGGGCCAGTTCTCAATCTCATCGGTAATATTGATCTGCCCGCCGGGGAGACCTTTTTCCAGTAGCAGGACGTCAAGCCCCGCGCGTCTACCGTAAATCGCTGCGGTCAGGCCTGCCGGACCGGCTCCGATAATAACTAGTTCTCGTTTTTCCATACTCATCTATGATGTTCCCCTTTCAGGAAATTTCTTAACCGTACCTTTAAATCATATCGCAATTTCATCTTTTTTGCCATATCAAATGACGGAGCGCCCCGCTGTAATCGTAAATTTTCTCAAATGGAACGAACATGGGCGGCGCCAGTTCAAGCAATCGTTCCGCCTGCATGGTTCCGCCCGTTTCAAACGCGCAGAAACCGCCTTCCTTGATCATAGCCGGAAAAATTTCGAAGAAACATTTATAGAGATCAAGCCCCTCGTCTCCGCCGTCAAGCGCCATCGCCGGCTCATAGTCGCGCACGTCGCGCATAAGTCCGTCCATTTCGCATGACGCGATATAAGGGGGATTTGCAGCGATAAAATCAAACCGCGTATTAAATACCAGCTGCGCCGGATCGCTGTTTTGAATCAGCTCGAAGCGCGTATCTAGGCCGTATTTTTTTACATTCGCCGCAGCGTAGCGCAACGCATCTGGACTTGCGTCTACGCCAACGCCTTTGAGCCCGTGATTCTCCAGAAGCAGCGTGACGCCAATGCAGCCGCTGCCCGTACACCAGTCCGCAAAATAGCGCGCGTCCGGCGCAATGCGCAATATCGCCTCAACAAGCAGTTCCGTTTCAGGGCGCGGAATCAATACGCCCGAGCCGACTTCAAAAACGCGCCCGTAAAATTCCGCTTCGCCCAGAATGTAGGAAAGCGGTTTACGTTCGCAGCGCAATTCGACCATCGAAAAAATCTCCGCACAGACATGCGGAGAAATTTCGTCGTCATATTTCGTAATGAGCATGTTTTTATCCGCGCCAAGGCATTTCGCCGCGATCAAATCCGCCTCGTAAAAGGGCCTCTCGACGGCGCATTCTGTGAGCTTTTCGACACAGAGGCGGCGCAGCTCGCGAAACAGCATTTTTTAAACGGAAAGCGCCTTGAGTTTCTCCGCTTCGTCCGCTTCCTGCAGCGCCTGAATCAATTCGTAAATATCGCCGTCCAAAATCTGGTCCAATTTGTAGAGCGTAAGGTTGATCCTGTGGTCGGACAATCTGTTCTGCGGGAAGTTGTAGGTGCGGATGCGCTCCGAGCGGTCGCCGGTGCCGACTTGTCCCTTGCGTTCCGCCGCCATAGCCGCTGTCTGTTTCTGGAGCTCAAAGTCGTAGAGTTTCGTGCGCAGGAACTGCATCGCTTTCGCTCTGTTCTTGATCTGTGAACGTTCGTCCTGACAGGTCACAACGACGCCGCTCGGGATATGCGTGATGCGCACAGCGGAGTCCGTCATATTGACGTGCTGGCCGCCCGCACCGCTCGCGCGATACGTGTCGACTTTGAGGTCCTGCGGATTGATTTCGATATCAACGTCCTCCGCTTCCGGCAATGCCGCGACAGTCGCAGTCGACGTATGGATACGCCCGCTGGCTTCCGTTTCGGGAACGCGCTGCACGCGGTGAACGCCGCTCTCAAATTTCAGACGGCTGAACGCACCGACGCCGTCCACGCGGAATACAATTTCTTTGTAACCGCCGATTCCAGTTTCACTCGCGGAAATCAGTTCCGTGCGCCAGCGCTCGCGCTCCGCAAAGCGCGTGTACATGCGATAAAGGTCCGAAGCGAAAAGCGCAGCTTCGTCGCCGCCCGCTCCGGCGCGAATTTCAATGATGACGCGCCTGTCGTCGTTGATGTCTTTCGGCAGCAGCAATATTTGCAAATTGTGCTCCAGTTCGGGAAGGCGCTCTTCCAACGAAGCGAGTTCCTCTTTCGCGAGTTCGCGCATTTCAGCGTCGTCGCCCGAAATCATCTCCTGCGCGTCTTTTATTCCCTGTAACACGTTTTCGTAATTTCGAAACGCATCCACAACGGATGAGAGGTCGGCGTGCTTCTTCCCGAGCACCTGCATTTCCTGCGGATTGTTGGCAACTTCGGGATCGGCCATTTTCGCTTCTATTTCTATATAGGATTCTTCAATCTCTTTCAATTTTGCTCTAAGATCCATGTTTTATCACCACTTAAAGGACGTTTTCGTCCGATTTTTCCAATTCATCTGGCACATCAGGCTCAGCTTTTTCCGGATGCAGTGCAATGTCAAGCGCGACAAGCGCTACTTCAATCTGATCCAGTCTCGGCTCACGCGTCGTCAGGTATTGCAGCGAAAGCGCGGGCATAATGCAGATCCTGCCCCACGTTTCGGAGTTCGACGCAGCCCGTATAAATTCATAAGAAACGCCGATCACGAGCGGAAGAAGCACAACGCGGCTCCCAATCCGCCATACAATGGACCCGCCGCCGATCAGGGAGAAAACAACGATGCTGACGACGATCACGACAAGCAGGAAGGATGTGCCACAGCGTCTGTGAATACGCGAAAAATTCGCAACGCTTTCGGGCGTAAGCGGCGCGCTGTGTTCGTACGCATTGATCGTTTTGTGCTCCGCGCCGTGGTAGGCAAAAACCTGCTGAATGTCTTTCCACATTCCGATGACAGCGACGTACGAGACAAAAATGATTCCGCGCATCGCGCCCTCTACGATGTTCTTGCCCATGTGCCCGAGTCCTAAGAATTTCACAGCGTATTCGGACAGGAACATCGGCAGCGCGATAAAAAGGCCGACGACCGCGAAAATCGCAACGGCGATCGAAATCGCCATTTCAAACGGTGAGATTTTCTCTTCCTCGCCAAGGCTGATCTCTGCGGAGAGCGAGAGCGCGCGCATGCCGATTCGCATCATTTCCACCATCGTGGCAAAACCGCGAATGACAGGCTGTTTCCAAATGCCGCGTTTGAGCCAGTCCGAACCAAGCCATGCTTTGCGCCATATCGTGCCGCCCGGCTCACGCACAGCGAGGCCCCAATGTTCGGGCCCTTTCATTAAAACGCCCTCGATCACAGCCTGACCTCCCACGGGAATCCGTTTCGGAGGCACGTCCATGAGCGCGGCGTTAAAGGATTGCAGGATGCGAAGTACTCTCATGCAGAGAGCATTTCCTCCATGCCGGAGTAGGGGCTGCCGCAGGGATGCGCCTCCGTGCAGCGGCCAAGCGTAATGCAGGAAGGGCCGGCAACGCCGAAAATTTCGGGCGAGGCTTCCCGGACAAGCAGCAGCATTTGCCGTGCAAGTTCCAGTATTTCCCACTGCGCGCGCTTGCAGAGGCGCAGCGCAAAGAAGTGGTGCAGCTCGCGCGCGTTCATCGTCATCACAAGGCGCGTTTCGGCGCCGTGCGGCAGTATAAAACGCGCGTCCTCGCGCTGCACGCCGAGCTCAACAAGCTTTTCATAACACGCCCAGGCGCGCGCGGTTTGTTCTTCGAAGAGTTTTCTCGCTTCCTCATTCTGCGCCACCGAGGGCGGCATGATGCAGGTCTGTCCCGACATGCCGACGTAACGCTGGCTCTGCTGCGAATAACTTGCGATCCTGTGGCGCACAAGCTGGTGGGAAGCAACGCGGCTCAGACCTTCGACCGCAAAAGTGTACGAAGCGTGTTCGAAAGGGGAAAGATGCCCGGAATCACGCAGCATCTTAAGGAAGGATTCTGTTTTGTCTTCCGTTAGACCATCAAGGATGTCGACAGCCCCTGACGGGCTGTAGCAAATTTTTGCCGCGGCCGCGACGATTCGTGCCGCATCCGGCGTACCGGCGATCAGGTTTACGATTACCGCCATGTTGTCCCTCCCTTTCGAAATCGAAGCAAAGGTGGAAAAAAGGCATAGAAAACGGAGGGGAGCTTTTTGCTCCCCTCCGAGTAAAAGCTATTCCGCTTCTTCGTCTTTGACGACTTTCTGTCCGTAGTTGACGCCCGCGTATTTCTGGCGGAATTTTTCGAGGCGGCCAGCTTCTATCACGCGGCCCTTTTTGCCGGTGTAGAAGGGGTGGCAGACGTTGCAAACAGCGACTCTCATGTCGCCAACCGTCGATTTCGTCTCGAATGTATTTCCACATGCGCAGGTCACTTTGCACGTTTCATATTTCGGGTGGATGTCCTTCTTCATCTATAGCACCTCCATTGGTCCGTATATCTTACATACAGCATGATATTATATTCCACTCTTCCAAAAGGCGCAAGACCTTTTCACAAGAAGTGACGCGAGAAAATTTGCGCCGCTTTCTATTTTATATGTGTGCGATCGTTTCGCCTTTCAAAATACCGTTCTGGCAGAGCTAAACGCCGCTCAGCGTTTTTCCCCGCTTCGCTTCCACAACGACAGGCACGCTCAGGACATTCACGCTCTCCATCACTTCAACAAGGCGCTTTTCTACCCTGTCCGCATCCTTTTCCGCGCACTCACACACGATGGAATCGTGTACCTGCAGCATCGGGTAGGCGCCTTCAAATTCTTTTTCCGCTACATCCGAGAAGCGCAGCAGCGCGATCTTGGCGATGTCAGACGCCGCGCTCTGGATCGGCGTATTTACGGCAACGCGGTCAATCGCGCCGCCCCCGCGTCCTTCCGTTGTCGCAACCTCATCGAGCGGGCGGATGCGGCCAAAAATCGACCTCGTGTAACCGCGGTCCCTCGCCTCCAGCATACTGCTGTCAAGGTAAGCCCGCACACCCGGAAAAATGCTGAAATACTTTTCAATCATAGTTGTTGCCTGCAAACGCGGGATACCCAGGCGCTGCGAAAGTCCGAACGCGCCCATACCGTACAGCAGGCCAAAGTTGACGACCTTCGCAAAGCGGCGCTGTTCCGGCATAATATCTTCCGCGGGCAGGTCAAATACCCATGAGGCTGTCTCCATATGAATGTCACGCCCCGTTACAAATGCCTCAACGAGTTTTTTCTCACCAGAGAGGTGCGCAAGCACTCTAAGTTCAATCTGTGAATAGTCCGCGGCAACGAAAACTCGCCCCTCCCCGGGGATAAAACAGTCTCTGAACTTCGACGCGATTTCGCCGAATACCGGCATGTTCTGGACGTTCGGCTCGTAACTAGAGAGCCTTCCCGTGCCTGTCGCAAGGTGGTCAAATGTCGAATGTACGCGTTCCGAATGCTCCGTCACTTTTAAAAACGGCTGCACATACCCCGAAAGAATCTTCGCGTGTTCACGATAGGATAGGATCATATTTGGTACGTCAGAAAGAGGCTTGGGCAGTTTTGCAAGCTCCTCCAAAACACTTGCGTCTGTTGAATATCCGGTTTTTGTTTTTTTGATCGCTGGGAGGTTCAATTGTTCAAAAAGCAGATATCCCACTTGCTTCGGCGAATTCAGATTGATCTTTTCGCCCGCTACTTCTGCAAGCACCTGCTCTGTTTTTTCAAGTTCCGACTCCAGCTCTTTCTCAAGCGCTTCAAGTCTCGCACGGTCGACAAGGATGCCCTTTTTCTTCAGCTTCGCCAGCGTGCGGCAAAGCGGCATGTCCAGCTCTTCCATCAACCTTTCGAGACCATATTTTTCAATATTCGGCATAAAACGCTCATAGAGCGCAAAGAGCTGCCTGCCTTGTCCCGGCCCTTCCGAAAGCGGATACCCGATCGTTATTTCAATCGCACCGCCCCGATCCGGGTGCAGCAGGTAATGCAGCACTTCGATATCCCGGATTTTCGAAAGCGGGGGCAGCGCAATCTCATACCGCGCCAGCAGCTCGCGCAAGCCGTATATCGTCAGTACGCCGGTCTCGCACCACGCCGCCCACTGCCCGGCCTGCACGTCGTCCGCCGGGTCGAAAACGGCATAGTTTTCGTCTCTTGTTACAAGAAAAATCTCGTCGGTCGCATGTACAAGCGCAAGCTCCTGCGACGATAAAACATCGGGAAGGGCGCACTCTTTGAACGCTGCGGGATCATAGGAATAATCATACTTCACTTCTGCGGACGCGGACGTATCCTGCTCTTTTTTCGACTTCGCAGACGCTTTGTGCCCCATGCGCTCGAGCAGCTTTTTGAGCGCAAGCCGTTCGAGCAGCGGCTTTAACACAGCCTCGTCGGGATCTCCGATTTGCAGCGTATCAAGGTCGGCGGGCTCAGTCTCCTGCGGCACGATCAATGTGCGGCTCATGAGAGCCATCTCTTTCCCCGCTTCAAGCTTTGTGCGCTTTCCCATGGGGATGTCGCGCAGGTGCTCGTATATTTTGTCCAGCGATCCGTACGAGTGAATCAGTTCCTTTGCACTCTTTTCCCCGATCCCCGGCACACCCGGGATGTTGTCGGCAGCATCGCCCACGAGCGAGAGGTAATCCACCATCAGGGACGGCGCAAAACCATAGGTTTTTTCAAAATGCGGCGTGTCGTATGAAATAAATTCGCTGATCCCCCTTGAGGGGCGCACGACAGAGATGTCATCGTCGATAATCTGAAACAAGTCCTTGTCCGCGGAAAGGATCTTTACGCGCCATCCGCCCTCCGCCGCTTTTTTCGCAGTCGAAACAATATAATCGTCCGCTTCCACGCCGTCCCGGATAAGGACGGGAATCCCCAGCGCACGGCTTATCTCAATAATCAGCGGCATCTGTGTCTTAAATATCTCCGGCGTTGGTTTGCGGTTTTGCTTATACGCATCGAACAGGTCATGGCGTGTTGTGCGTCCTATCGGGTCAAAGAAAAGGCCTACTCCGTCGGGCTGCCACTCATCGAGACATTTGACAAGCATATTTGTAAAGCCGAGGATCGCGTTCGTTGGCGTACCGTCGGGTGCGGAAAGGGTTTCGGGAAGAGCGTAAAAACCCCGAAAGGCAAGTCCATGCCCGTCTATCAAGAGCATTTCTTTTTTCATCGTTACCATCCTCTGCTCATATAAGGTATAATCTTACGCTGTAGGAATTACAGATTTACGCGTTTTGCACCGGAATGCACGATGTATATTTTGGGAAGACCGCGTGTCCTTTACAAAACATTAAAAACAGAGATTCCTTTTGCTACTTGTATATTATAGAGCGATTACGCCTCTGGAGGTCAGTGATATGACAATAGAAAAACCAAGAGTTAGATTTGCGCCCAGCCCGACGGGCACGCTGCACATCGGCGGCGCGCACACGGCGCTCTTTAACTGGTTGTGGGCACGGCATACAGGCGGCACTTTTGTGCTTCGAATCGAAGACACAGACCGCGAGCGCTCGACCAAAGAGTTCGAGCAGAGCATCCTTGACGGCATGCGCTGGATGGGGCTCGACTGGGACGAAGGTCCGGACAAAGAGGGTTCTTACGGCCCCTACCGCCAGTCGGGGCGTATGGAGAATTATAAAAAATACGCCGACCAGCTGCTCGCTTCCGGGCTGGCCTATGAACAGGACGGCGCTGTTTTCTTCAAAGTGCCCGAGGGGAAATTGATCACGTTTGACGACGCAGTCTATGGGCATATCGAAGTGATGAGCGAAAAAGCATCCGTAAATCAGGACGGCACGATCAAAGACATCGTCATCATCAAAAAGGACGGCATGCCGACCTACAATTACGCGGTCGTTATCGACGACCATACGATGGATATCAACACCGTTATCCGCGGTGAAGACCACATCATCAACACGCCGAAGCAAATTTTGATTTATCAGGCGCTCGGCCTTGAGCCGCCAACTTTTGCGCATCTGCCCATGATCCTCGGCAAAGATAAAAAGAAACTCTCCAAACGCCACGGCGCAACGAGCGTTTTCGACTATAACGACATGGGATACCTCCCCGACGGCGTATTCAACTTCCTTGCGCTGCTCGGCTGGTCTCCGCGCAGCGGCCAGGAAATTTTCTCGCGTGAAGAAGCGGTCGAACTGTTCGAGCTTTCTTCCGTGACGAAAAAACCGGCCGTGCTGGACATGGACAAACTGAACTTCGTAAACCAGGAACAGATGAAGCGGATGGAACCGCACAAACTGCTGGGCGTCATTCGCCCGTTCTGGACAAAGATGGGGCTGAAACCGGAAACCTTCTCCGACGACTATCTCGCTTCAGCGCTCCATACGATGGGCGGACGCGGGCAGACGACCATCGAAGTCGCGGAATACAGCGACTACTTCCTCTCCTTCGACGTCGTCAGAGAGCGGTACGACGCATCGGAAATCACGGAAGAAAAACGCCCGCTGCTCAAAAAATTCTACGGCGAACTGACCGAAAAATGTGCCGAATGGACGCCCGAGGCTATGGAAATTTTCACAAAAGAGTGGATCGCAGCGAACGAAAGCAGCATGAAAGAAGTAGCCCTGCCGCTCCGCTGGGCGCTCACGGGGCGCAAAGTGAGCCCCGGCGTTTTTGAGGTCGCGGCGCAGCTCGGACGCGAAGAGTGTAAAAACAGACTAAACTATTATAATTTGCTCGGCTAAGCAAAAGAAATGAAAAGGCCCTGATGCGTGCAAATGCGCGTCAGGGCCTTTTTTATTGGTGAAGTTTAGTGGGGCTAGATTGTCCCGCTTTTCTGACGCTCTTCCCAAGTCTGGAAGCTCATCCCCGCCACTCCCGTTACGGGCAGCGAGAACAAAATCGCCTTCGCATCGCTTGTCGGGCCTTTTTCCTGAAGGATTGCCTGCATAATGGCTTCGCGCTGTTCTTTTTTCACCACGATGAAGATCATGTCTTTCTCGGCCTGGATCGTGATGCCGAAGAATTTTTCAGCCTCTTTTGCGCCCACGCCGCGCGTGCGCAGTACCGTTCCGCCCGTCGCGCCGTGTTTTTTCGCTACGTCCATAACTTCGTCGACGTAGCCCTGCGCCGTTACCGCTATGATCAGTTCATGTTTGCGATCTTCCATTTGCATCCCTCCGGTGTTGTCCTCCGCATCATTGAAACACGCCGTTCCGCTCGCATCCGCAATGCAGTCCATCGGAATGCAGAACGCAATACCTCTTCCAGGTTTTTTCATGCGGAATCCGTCGTCAAGCTCGCTCAATATTTTACGCGACGCGCCAGCCTGCATACAGCTGTATATGACATCTTTCTCCGTTTCCCCCAGTCCCAGGTAGGAGAGAATCTTTTTATTCGCCGTTCCGGTTGCGAGCGTCAGCAGGTTGAATTTCACGCCATGCCCGGACATAAAGGAGGAGAGCTTCTCGCCCAATCCCCTGTCCACAATCGCAATCATAAATACAGGAGGCTCGTAATTTTTTACGCCATTCGTCATTTTCGCACTCCCCTCGTGTCGTCCGTTTCGTCCGCACTTTCGTCGAAATCAATCATACCACTTTTTTCGCCTTTTGTTTTTTCAGCGGGATCGAAGAGCAGCAGCTCTTCCTGCGGAAGCGGACGCCGCGCGCGCTTCGTTTTTATATTGTAGACGATGCCAAGTATCTGCATGCTGACAAGCGGCAGCATTGCTACCATTCCGACAATACCGAACGCGTCGGTCATAACGTTGCCGCCGACGGCTTCACATATCCCAACCGCAAAGGGCAGTAAAAAAGCCGCTGTCATCGTGCCAGACGCAACGCCGCCCGAGTCAAACGCGATCGCTGTGAACATATTCGGCGTGAAAAAAGTGAGAAAGAGCGCAAGGGCATAGCCCGGCAGCATGAAGTACCAGATGCTGATGCCGCTCAGGATTCGCACGACGGAGAGGACGAGCGCAAGGCTTATCCCGAATGAAAGGCCGAACATCATCATACGGCGAGAGATCGCACCGTTTGTGATCTCTTCTACCTGTTTGTTGAGCAGGTGGATTGAGGGTTCCGCGAACGTTACGAAGAACCCCATCAACGCAGCTAGGGGGATCAATATCCAGTTATCCGGGCGGCATGCCAGTTCTTCGCCGATAAACGTCCCCACTGGCATGAAGCCCAGGTTGACGCCGGTCAGAAAGATCACAAGTCCGGCAACAGTGTAAAGAATTCCGATCATGATCTGCATCAGGCGCGTTTTTGCAAGTTTCAGGTGCGTAATCTGAAGCAGAGTAAAGATCACGACGATGGGAAGAAGTACCTCGATAACCTCTTTGAAAAAAGCGGCAAAACCGTTTATGAAAAGTCGGCGCAGTTCCGCCCAGCTCGCGACATTTTCCGCCGATTCAAATGCATAGCCTGAGGCCGAGGAGTCGAAAAACATGCCGAGGATAAGCACCGCGAGCACGGGGCCGATCGAACAAAGCGCGCATAAACCGAAACTGTCTTCCTGTGCGTTTTTGCTGCCGCGCACGGTGGAGATACCGGCGCCCAGCGCCAGGATGAACGGTACGGTAATCGGTCCGGTCGTAACGCCGCCGGAGTCGAAACCGACCGCGAGATAGTCGGGAGAGGAAAAAACCGCAACGATAAAGACCAGCGCGTAGGAAATAATAAACATTTTCGCAAGCGGAAATTGGAAAAGTATGCGCAGGAGCGCCAAAGCAAGAAAGAGCCCCACTCCGAACGCGACTGTCGCGACAAGCACCATGTCAGGCACCGCAGGAACCTGCTTCGTCAGCACCTGAAGGTCGGGCTCGGCGATCGTGACGACCACACCCAGGATAAAACTTCCCACAACGATCAGGAGTAGGTTGCGGGATTTGGTAAGTTCCGCGCCAATGGCTTCGCCAATCTGCATCATGGAGAGATCAGCGCCAACTGTGAAAAGCGTCATGCCGAAAATTAGAAACAATGTACCGATCAGAAAAAGAACAACGGTCCAGTACGGCATCGGGAGAATCGTAAAGTGAAGCGCGAGCACGATCCCGCTGATCGGTAGCACGGACTGCGCGGATTCTTTGAGTTTTTCCAAAATTTCGCTGAACATGCTTCTTCCTCCCGGCCTGGCGTCACACTGCCGCCGATTTTGAACCAAGCTTAGCCCCTGCGCGGTGCGGCGTAAAGCGGAAATAGGCCGAGCGCTAAATCATCCTTATCACGGATACCAAAGCAGACAAAGACCGCAGCAAAAAACGCTGCGGTCGAATCGTGCTTTGAAATTTGTCGTTTGAGTGAGGATTACTGTTTTTTGAGTTCTTTGCCCCAGGAATCTTTGAGCGAAACCGTGAGGTTGAAAACGGGCCGTTCGGGCGTCATTTCATAGTCCGCGCAGAAATACCCCTGGCGTAGGAACTGGAACTTGTCGAGCGGTTTCGCGTTCGCGAGGAACGGTTCTACAAGCGCGTTCTCCATGACGGCAAGCGACTCCGGATTCAGGTAGTCCTTGTAATCCTTGCCTTCTTCCATGTCATTCATATTGCGCAGCGTGAAGAGGTGTCCGTAGAGGTTGACCTTCGCGCGAACCGCGTCGCCGGACCACACCCAGTGCAGCGTGCCCTTGATCTTCCTGCCGTCCGGCGCGTCTCCGCCGCGGCTGTCCATATCGACGGTACAGTGCAGTTCCGAGATTTCCCCTGCCGCGTCCCGAACAACATCCGTGCATCGGATGATATAGGCGTGTTTCAGGCGCACTTCCTGCCCCGGCGCCAGGCGGAAAAAGCCTTTGACCGGCTCTTCCATGAAGTCTTCCCGGTCGATGTAGATCTCGCGACCGATTTTGATCGTCCTGCTGCCCGCGGATTCGTCTTCGGGGTTATTGTCCGCCGGAAGCTCATCCACAAAACCTTCGGGCCAGTTCGTGAGTACGACTTTCAATGGGCGCAGCACGGCCATGGCGCGCAGCGCTGTTTTGTTGAGCTCTTCGCGCAGGAAGTGCTGCAACAATTCGATCTCCACCATACTGTCCGCCTTCGAGACGCCGATCTCCTTACAGAAACGGCGAATCGACTCGGGCGTATAACCGCGGCGTCGGAAACCGGAGATCGTCGGCATGCGCGGGTCGTCCCATCCGTTTACGATTTTCGACGTAACCAGCTCCAGAAGCCTGCGTTTGCTCATGACCGTATATGTGAGATTGAGCCGCGCAAATTCATACTGGTGCGGTACATGCGGAACGTTCACGTTGTCGATGAACCAGTCGTAGAGCGGGCGGTGATCCTGGAACTCGAGCGTGCAGACGGAATGCGTAATGCCTTCGATCGCATCCTCGTAACCGTGCGCATAGTCGTACATCGGGTAGACGCACCACTTGTCGCCGGTTCTATAGTGATCGCGCTTCAATATCCGGTACATAACCGGATCGCGCATGTTCATGTTGCTGCTCGACATGTCGATCTTCGCACGCAGCACCCGTGATCCTTCTTCGAACTCCCCCGCCGTCATGCGGCTGAAGAGGTCCAGGTTTTCTTCCGGCGTGCGGTTCCGGTACGGCGATTCGACGCCCGGTTTCGTGAGCGTGCCGCGGTTCTGGCGTATTTCCTCGGCGGACTGGTCGTCCACGTATGCCTTGCCGGCCTTTATCAGGTCGAGCGCCCATTCGTAAAACTGGTCAAAGTAGTCGGAAGCGTGACACAAGTTCTTCCACTCGAAACCGAGCCATTTTACGTCGTTCATGATGGATTCGACGTATTCGGTCTCTTCCTTCGCGGGGTTCGTGTCGTCGAAACGCAGGTTGCATTCGCCGCCGAACTGCTCCGCGAGGCCAAAATTCAGGCAGATCGACTTCGCGTGCCCGATGTGGAGATAGCCGTTCGGTTCCGGCGGAAAACGCGTAACGGGCGCCTTTATAACGCCTTTTTCGATGTCGTTCGCGATGATTTCTTCAATAAAATTGTAGTTTGTTCCTTCGGCGTTCGCCATTCTGTCCTACCTCCCGAGGCATTTCATACACCCCGTAATTATATACGAACTTATGTTGAAAAATTGAAAGACGGCTAGACCCTTTTCAGATATTTTGAAAGGAGTTCTTTCGGGCTGCCGGTAAAAGCGGCGCAATACGCAAGCGCCGTGATAAATTCCATCGGATAATCGCCCTGGCTCCACACGGAAAAGCCCTTCGCGGCAAGGTTACCGATCCCTACGTTGCTGTACGCAACAGGATTTTTAACGCCAAGCTCCGCATGGCTGCACGCGATTATGAGCGGTTTTTCATCAGGATAGGCGCGTTCAATCTCTTCGTGAAGGGCGCGCGGAATATTCCCCGCGCCGAAGCCGCAGAGGATCAATATCTTCTCGCCAGCAACGCGGACAAAACGCTGTCCGGGCAGCGCGAAGAATGAAGCCACCGCGTTGCTCGCCTGCATAAGCTCCGCATCGGAACGCAGGGCAAGTTTTTCGAGGCTGCTGCGCTCCGTCGAATCGAAGCGGCGATCAAATTTTTGCAGATCTTGCCACTCCGCGTTGATGTCGAAGTGTTTCAATCCAAGCGAACAGAAGGCGTCGATATGCGCCGCGCTTTTTTTATGCGCGCGCCCGCCTTTGTGCATTTTCCAGTCGAAGCAGATCCAAACGCCGGACACGCCTTTTTTCACCATCTCGGCGGCGGCGAGTACGTTCGTCGGGCCGTCGGTCGGAATCTGGTCCGGCGTGCGCTGGCTTCCGGTCAGTATGACGGAAAGGCCAAGGCTGTCAAAGCAAAGCGCGAGCCATGCGGCCGTGAATGCCATCGTATCCGTGCCGTGCACAATAATCACGCCGCACAAATCGTCGTTCAGATGCGCAATGATTTCTCTTGTAATACGCACCCAATGGAGCGGCGAAATGTCGGAACTGTCGATGCCGGAATCACCGAAGATTCTGGATACAACGGGCTCGATTTGACTTCCTTCAAAAGAATCCGTCAGGACACGCAGTATGTCTTCCGTACGTTTTGTGTCCGGAGCCGCCCCGCGCTCCCCCTTCGGAGAGACGATCGTGCCGCCGGTCGTAATAATCAGCGCTTTCTTCGTCATCAGAACGCCTCCATACTGGAAAAATACGTTTCAAAATACATCAGCACCATCGCGGCAAAGATCAAAAACAGCGTGAGGCCAAACGAAAGCCGCAGCGGAACGCGCGCGCCGAGCAGGTCGAAAATCTTTCTGCAAACAGGCACAACCACGACACGGACGATGACCACCGCCAGCCAGAACAAGGCAAAATGGAACGTCTGCATCCACCACTCCACGCCGACCGTGCTTTCCACTTCTTTCAGCAGTGTCCACGGGAAAAATATGTGCGTAACGAGGGCGATCACGACAAAGACGCGGAGCGACGCCCATATTTGCAGCATCGCACGCTGCGGACCGTCGTAGCCGGGCATCCTGAGCTCGTAGAAAGAAGAGGCGGTAGAACACGTAGCGCAGTAGGGCGCCTGCGCGAACACCAGGAAAATAAAAAGCCCGATCGCTGCCTTTCCATAGAGACCCAGCGATTTGATGTGCAGCGAGCTCGCAATCAGGTTCAGGCTAAACGTGTCGCCGATGATGCCGTTTGCGGTCAGGTAGAACGAGATCGAAATGAAACAGGCCGCAAACGCGAGCAAAAGGCCGACGGATTCAAAAAACAGCTCCATCCCCGCTTTCCTGCTCTGGTTCGTGCCAAGCGAAAAGATCGAAAGCAACGCGAACGTTTCCGACATCAGCGCGAACTGTACAATCTGCAGCAGATCCCCGCTGTTCACCATGAGCGGAATGAAGTTAAAAAACGGGATACAGGCCGGGATCGGCAGTAAGGCCGCAATCGCAAGCGCCGGGAAATAAACGGCGGGCTGGCGGGCGGCGGTGTCGGGAACCAGGATCGGCATGCGGAACGCCTGCAGGAGCGTCTTGATGCCGGTCGAGCTCTCCCCGCGATTCGACCGCTCGTAAATACGATCCGCCACAAAACCATAGGCGCCCTCCGCCATAAAGAGCAGCGCGATCAGCACGCCGCTCATCGCGGTCCACGCGAAAAAATATTTAAAGAAAACCGCTATTGAGGAATTCATGCGTTTCCTCCTCCACTTCCGCCGCTAAGTACCGCAAGCGCAAAGAAAAGCACGATCACGGCAAGCAGCAGCAACTGCGCCTGCGGAAGCGAGAACCAGAAACCAAACGCGTTCCTGATGAAATCGCGCCAGCGACCGCTCTCCGCGTCGCCAACCGTCTCCTGGTCATCCTTATACGCATTGGAGACGTACATACCGCTCTGCTTTTTGCTAAAGCGCAACACCAGGACGAGAAAGAGAGCCGAGAAAAAGAAAATCGCGGACCACACGAGGAAATTCCATGTAAAGTAGCCGGTCACAAGACGAAACATTATTCTGATTCCCCCGGAATCGGTTCCACGTCAGGCACGTCCTGCGAATCATCCGGATCAGGAAGTTCCTGCGATTGTTCGTCCTGCGCCGCATAGGAGATACGCATAAGAGAACTCACAGATTTCGAAACCGCGTTGTCATAATAATGGTTCGGCGCAGCGGAGGAAAAGAGCAGGAAAATCAAAATCAAAAAGAGCGGCAGAGCGATCTGCGCGTCCCCCTGGATTTTTTCTTCCGCATCCGGCGCCTTTCCGAACAGCACGCCGGAGATATACCAGATGCCGATGAACAGCACGGCGAGCGACATCGCGAAAAGGAAAAGCGTCAGGAAGGGACTGACCGCGTTTGCGGCTCTGTATAAAAACTGCCGGGAAATGAAGCCCGGAAAGGGCGGTAAGCCGGCCAGGCCGCAGATAACGATGAAAAACACAAAACCCGTGAACGGCAGCTTGTGGGAAAGCCCCCCAAGCGTCCATAACTCGCTGCCTGCGTACTTTTGCTTCAAAAGACAGCCAATAATCGAAAGCGCCGCTGAGATCGGCAAGAAGAGCATCCAAAGCGAAAGCATGCTTTCAAGCGCGCCCAGGCCGTACTCGGCCGCCGCCGCCGCGCTGCCCGTGCCGTTCAGGGAAAGCCCGAACGAAATCGTGATAAATCCCTTCAGGAAAAGCTCAACGGACTCCGTAAAACGAATCGGGTCACGGTTGGTCGTAGTCAGCGCAAACGCCGCCCAGAGCGCAGCGCCGCCGAAGAGGATATAGAGCCACGGAATGCGATCCAATCCCCGCATCGGCCCGAAAAGCAGGAAGTTCACCCGCAGCAGCGCAAAGAACATCGCATAGCCGCGCATCGCAAAGTAACAGCGTTTCGATGCGTCCGTAATATAAGAGGATGGTTTGATAAACAAAAAGAAAAGCGACGACGCCATAAGGACGTAGGCGGACAGTTCAAGCACACCGGGCTGCATGACGGCGTGCAGCTGCGTGAACCCGGAAACCTTGTATTTTGAGAGCAGAAGCAGCGTGCCTGCCAGATACATGCCCATCACAAGCACGCGGGACGCGTAATACCACGCGGACTGCGAGAAGAAGTTCAGCGTTTTCAGCCCTGCGGCGCGCACGGGCCGGTAAAGCCCCGTCGCCCCGATCTGCGAAATGAGCAAAAAGAGAAACAGGTTCGTGATGCCGCCGGAATAGAAAATACCAACCACACCGCCCTGCGTGAGCAGCATGAAAAATATTTTATTCGGCGTGATCGGATCCGATTTGTCCGCGAGAGAGCGCAGCCCCGCGAGCAGGACGATAAATGACGTCAAGAGCGCGGCCATCGCGCCGAGCGGATCCAGCCGCAGAAAGGCCTTCCAACTGCCGCCGCCCGCGCCCGAAAGCGTCTCCGCCCATCCCGCTGCCCCGAGCGTGAAAAAGGTCTGCTCTAGATTGTGTGAGTATGACCAGACCAGATAGTTCAGCGCAAAATTTAAGAATAGGAAAAACAAAAATGGGACTTTTAAATAAACTTTTTTGCGTTCGAAAGGCCCGGAAGTATGGGCCGTATAAGCCATTTCAAGAAGAATCGCGCACCCCAGCAGAAACGCGCTGAACAACGGCAGCGCGATGGCAATAACGGGCAAAGGCCATCCGGGAAGAAGTTTTAAAAACATTTATGTGTCTCCCAACATCACGCTCAATAAGCGGATCGTCATTTCTTACAGCGAAGCGGCGCGCGGTGAAAACCACGAACATGCCGCAATGCCCATAAAACTATCACTACGAAGGAAGAATGTCAAACAGCGCCGCGAATTCCTTTTGAATCCGGCGAAACCCTACTTCCGGACATCTATATAAAAATAATTTATGATAAAATTTACTTACAGAAAGGAGGCAATATATCGAAAATCTTCCACACTACATTATCCTAATTATTATAAAAACCTAATTTTCTAAGGAGTGTATCTGAAAATGACGGACAAAAAGGAAATGCCCCTGATTTGGAAAATCGGTATTGGTTTCGTACTTGGTCTGCTGCTGGGTTTCGTTCTCGGCCCGATGACAAACAACCCCTTTATCTCTGATTACATTATTCCCCTGCTCAACCTCATTGGAAACATCTTCCTCGCATTACTGAAAATGCTCATCGTACCCCTCGTTTTCTCCAGCATCATCATGGGCGCCGCGTCGATCGGCGACCCGAAAACGCTCGGACGCATCGGTATTAAGACCGTTGCCCTCTATTTGCTGACGACCATGGTCGCAATCGTAATCGGTCTCACGCTCGGCAACGTCATGCAGCCCGGCGTGGGCCTTTCGATCGCGGGGGCGGCCGGAGAGGCGAAAGCCGCCGCACCGCTTACGAAAGTCATTCTAGACATCTTCCCGGCGAACCCGCTTAAGGCGCTCGTTGACGGCGCAATGCTCCCCGTCATCGTCTTCGCGCTTTTCCTTGGCGTTTCCGCTACCTTGATCGGCGAAAAAGGACGTAAGTTCCTCGAAGTCAACGAATCAATCGCGGAAACCATGTATAAAATGACGGGAATCGTAATGAAAACCGCGCCGGTCGGTATCTTTGCGCTGATCGCGGTGACCGCGGCGAAATACGGCCCCGCCGTCCTTTCTCCTTTCGCGAAAGTTATTTTCGCCGTTTACATCGGCTGTTTCCTGCAGGCATCTATCGTCTATTCCGGCCTGATCACAGGATACGTCAAAAAATCTCCGATGTGGTTCTTCAGAGGCGTCCGCGAGGCAATGCTGGCGGCGTTCGTAACGCGCTCCAGCTCGGGTTCGCTGCCGATCACAATGCGCAACGTCCAGGAGAACCTGGGCGTTTCCGAAAAGATTTCTTCCTTCGTACTCCCGCTGGGCGCAACGATCAACATGGACGGAACTGCCCTTTATCAGGGCGTTTGCGCGCTCTTTATCGCGCAGGCGTTCAACATCGAACTTTCCATCGGCGCACAAATCACGATTCTGCTGACCGCCACGCTCGCGTCGATCGGTACGGCGGGCGTCCCCGGCGCCGGGCTCATTATGCTGTCGATGGTGCTGACCGCAGTCGGCCTGCCGATTGAGGGCGTCGGACTCGTGGCTGGTATCGACGCCGTCCTCGACATGGCGCGCACATGCGTGAACGTAACCGGCGACATGGCTGTCGCCACAGTGGTAGCTAAGAGCGAGGGCGAAAATCTTTAACGTTTTTTAAGATTCTTGTTAAAGCAGCTGAGCGCGGCTTCCGGAATTGAGGAGGCCGCGCTCTTTTTTTACGAGTTTTTTCTGCCGCATCTTCGCGAATCTCTGCCTTCTGCGCTTTTGCTCATTCAAATCCCGATTCCATTACAAACACACACAGAAAGTTCCTTTAATCACAAAGTTGTATTTTTTACCCCTCGAAGTGCATTTATATATTAGGGAGATTTAA
>JAJDJB010000049.1 GCA_030266985.1 Synergistaceae bacterium OttesenSCG-928-D05 | reverse complement strand
CATCCCGCTCTTATGATCGTTGCATAACACCGAAAAAACGCAGCAAACACCGCGGATGTGTTGGCTGGACAATAGCACGTTAAGACCGTATAATTTAATCTAAGAAACCCATTTTTACTGTAACGAGATAAAACAAATCGGGCGGAGGCGGAACGCTTGATAATGACGACGACGCGACAAAAGCCCATAAACCCTGCCGCGGCTGCGGGCACGCAGCCTGATAAGCTGTGCGTGCCTGTAAAAAATGTTATAGACAGACAGAATCTCCCCTCTAAAGAAAAAAAATACTGCGGCTGCTTGGCGGACCGCTCTATCCCCTTTTTGCTCAACTCCAATACAAAACAAACAAACGATGAACGACGCGATGCGGCACACGCGCCGCAAATGCCGTATGGGAAACAAGTGAAGAATACGGCATATGTGATTCGAAACGCGGAACAGAAATCGGCTTTATAGGTTCATATTCACGATCCAAATAAAGAGTGATAACAAAACGCATCAAAAATCTGAAGGAGGGCTCCATCATGCAACGAAGAAGCAGAATCAGAGTCATTGGATTTATCGTATTGGCAATCGCGCTGATGTTCAGCGCGTCGTCGGCGTTCGCGGATACAGTTTCGATCGGCACGCCAGAGCAGCTCGCGGCGTTCCGCGACAGGGTCAACGGGGGCGAGCCGGAGCTTGACGCCCTGCTAACGGCGGACATTCTGCTCTCGGGCGACTGGAAACCCATCGGCTACGACGACGGGACGGACGACTACAGCTACGCCGGCACGTTCGACGGCGGCGGTTTCACCATTACGGGCCTCAAAGTGACGGTGGACAGCGCCGTGACGTTTGAGGATGGCAAAGCTGCGGGGCTCTTTGGCGTTGTGGGTACGGAAGGGGTTGTCCAAAACGTCACAATCCAGGGCGCGAATGTGGACGCGGGCACGGATGAAGGGTACGCCGGCGCGGCGGTCGGCCTTAACTCCGGAACCGTCAAGGACGTTGCGGTCATTGGCGGGACGATGAAGGGCAGCTACACGGGCGGCGTTGTGGGGTATAGCTATATGATCGACGCCAAAGCCAAAGTCTTAAACTGCAGTGCAAGCGATATCGATAGCATTGACGCCGTCAAATACGCGGGCGGCGTCGTGGGGAACAACGACCTCAGCGAAGTCACCAACTGCACGGCGTCGGGCATCGGGACGATAAAGGGCGAAGCCGCGGGCGGCATTGTTGGGAGCGATAGTGCTGGCAACATCGCCAACTGCACGGTGTCTCGCATCGGGACGATAGAGGGCGTAGGCGCGGGCGGCATTGTTGGGGGCAGCAGTGGCGGCATCGCCAACTGCACGGCGTCGGACATCGTGACGATCAGCGGCACCAACGCTGGCGGCGCTGCTGGGCAGCTAATCGGCGGTACAATTACCAACTGTACGGCGTCCGGGATCGTAACGGTCAGCGGCGGCACCTACGCTGGCGGCGTTGTCGGGGAGCTATGGGGCGGTGTAATTAGCAACTGCACGGCGTCCGGGATTGGAACGATTGACGGCGAGTACGCTGGCGGCGTTCTAGGGGCTAGCGTCGACTTCTATCCATATAAAATCACCAACTGCACGGCGTCCGAGATTGGAACGATCAGCGGCGACTACGCAGGCGGTATCGTGGGCGGCGCCGGGGACGACGCGGTGAAAGATCTCCACTTCAGCAACTGTGTGCTGCTGCCGCGTGCGGCCGGTGACACGAAGATAATTGGCGTTGAAAATCAAACGGGCGGCGTGATTGGATATCTGAGCCGCCCAGAGGAGAGACTCGAGTTTGTGCAAAACTGCTTCTTCCCGCTGCCGGGCGTGACGTTTGTGAACAACGACGAAAACCGGCCCATCGGAAACGTGCCCCTCGGTGAGATGATCGAAGAAAATGCCGTCGGCTCCTATAACCCGGATGTGCCGGATTCGACCCTGCCCGCCATACTGGCGCGCTTCCTGGAGGGCGTGACGCTGCAGCTCAAGCTGGGCGAGAGCGTGCTGTTCGACGTGACGGGTATTCCGGGCACGAAGGGCCTTGCGGAAGCAATTTTCACGTGGGGTGTGGAGGACGAGGGCATTGCGTCAATCACGACCGGCACGCTCGTAGGTCCGCGGGTGATGCTGACGGGCGTCGCGCTTGGCGAGACGGTCGTCACGTGCAGCGTGCGCAGCGACGCTCTTTCGGCCGACCTGACGTGCAAGGTGACGGTGGTCGACCCCAACGCGCCGACGCCGCCGAAGGATCGCCGCGGCGGTTCCAGCAGCAACTGCGGCACACTCCCCGGCGTGTTTGCGCTCTTCGCACTCGCGGCGCTGCCGTTTGTCAAAAAAGGGAAGTAACAGCTCGAGCGGCAAACAAGATAATAATATAGAAAGCAAAGCGCACAGCCCCCGAAAAAACCGGGGGCTGTTTTTTGTCGTCAAGCAGAAAATATAATTAACTGAGAACGGCGCAAGGTTGGCGCAATAACGAAGTCACACGCAGCAGAAGGTTCCGACGGCGTATGATTTATACTCCGGGGAGCCTTCCGCAAATGTTACGATGTTAATGCGCCGAGATTGCGCCGCGTTCTCACATTCTTGCGGCGGCTTCAAGCGCCAGATCCGACCGTTCGCACTCATCATGCTGCATCGTGATCTGGAAACAGCGCGTGCTGCCCTTCATCTTTTCCGCGGCGTAGCTGAGCCCGTTTGTCCGTTCGTCGAGCAGCGGATGGTCGATCTGCTGCGGGTCGCCCAACAGCACGACTTTCGTTCCTTTGCCCACGCGCGTAATGACGCCTTTGACCTGTTTCGGCGTCAGGTTCTGCGCTTCGTCGATGACGAGATATGTTTTTGTGATGGAACGCCCGCGAATGAAGTTCATCGCTTCCGCGGTGATAAAGCCCCTGTCGAACAGCTCGTCGATTTTTCCCTTGAGCTCGCGCTCGTTGCGGTAGCGCTCCTTTTCGTTGCGGTCGACCAGGATTTCCAGGTTGTCGATGATGGGGCGCAGCATCGGCGCGATTTTTTCCTGCTCCGTGCCGGGCAGGTAGCCGATGTCTTCGTCGAACTGTACGTTTGGCCTGCAAATTAAAATTTTGCGGTATTTAGGGTCGGCGTACTCCATGATTTGTTCGAGTCCCGCCGCGAGCGCGAAAAATGTTTTCGCGGTGCCCGCGGTGCCTTTTATGATAACGAGCGGCGCCTGCTCCGCGTCGAGCATGAGCGCCTCCTGCATGAAGCGCTGTCCGACGTTGCGCGTGATGACGCCGAACGGCTGCGTGTGCGTGAATTCAAGCGGAACGACCCGTTCGCCCAAAAGTTTTCCGAGCACGGTTTTCTTTTCGGACAGGTCGGAGTGCAGAATGAAGAACTGGTTTGGAATTGGCGGGATTTCCTGCCGTTCGTGTGTTTCGTTTATTTTGTAGCAGTCTTCGAGCGGTACGCCGGTGCTTTTGAAGGTTTCGAAAAGGTGGTCGGGAATGTAGGCGTGCGTTCTGCCTGTGTATTGCTCGCGGATGGAGGCGACCTGGTCCGTCGTGAAGTCTTCCGCCTGGATGCCGATGATTTGCGCTTTGATCCTCGCTACGATGTCTTTGGTGACGAGTACGGTCTTCTGCCCGTTCTCGGCGATGCCGCGGCAGACTTTGAGAATCCTGTTGTCCGACGTGTTGTCGCGCCAGCTGTCCGGCAGCTTGATGTCGCTGTGGTTGGTCTCAAGGCGGAGCGTTCCGCCTTCGGGCAGAGTAACGCCCTCCAAAAGATTTCCCGTTTCACGCAGGCTTTCCAGATAGCGAATGACTTGCCTTGCGTTTGCGCCGCGTTCCCCGTCCTCGTTCTTGAGGCGGTCGAGCTCCTCCAATACCGCGACCGGCAGAACGACGTTGTTGTCTTCAAAAGAGCGGAGCGCGTGCGGGGCCTGGATCAGGACGTTTGTGTCGAGCACGTAGGTTTTCAGCATAAAACGTCCTCCTCTCTGGAATTTTGAGGTTAGGCCGGTTTTTTTCTTGCCTCCCGAAAACCGCACAAAAAAATACCGTCTATGGGTTTCTGCCGAGACGCGTTTGCGCGCGGCATGCCATAAACGGTATTTGTCTGTTCGAAATGTGCAGCAATGGGAGCGTTCAACATTCCATCACCTCACTATTATTATAACAGATATAAAACGCGGCGCTAACGTACTATTTACATCACAAGACTCGCTTTTGAGTGTCGTATGATTTATCGCGCGTAAGAAACCGCATTCCCGGCACGTTCTTATCTAGGGTCCCAAACCATAAGAATGACAGAGAAAATAATGAGCGGCGTGCCGATCAGCATGCCCATGTGGATGCTCTCGCCGCCCAGAAGCCAGCCCAGAAAAATCGCGATGATCGGGTTGACGAACGTGTGCGTCGCCACGCGGTTCGGCGGTTCCACGCGCATGAGCCAGAGAAAAGCGGAATAGGCGACGATTGAGCCGAAGATGATCAAATAGACAAGCGCGCCCATCGAGCGCATCGAAAAAGTCGCGGGGTCCGGGTATTCTCCTGTGAAAGACGAGATGACCATCTGGACGAGCATCATCATCGCGCCGCCGCAGAACATCTGCATGCCGGACGAAAGGAATGTGTCCGTGTGGATTTTCGGATTCCGCGAGATAAACGCGCCGAAGACCCAGCAGAGGTTGCTGATCAAAATCATCACGACCCAGAAAAGATAGCGCGACTCCATGGAAATATCGGCGTTCGGGTCGCCCAGAACGAGGAACGCGACGCCCGCAAAACCCAGAACGAGCGCAATGACGTTGAATTTCGTGGGACGCGCGCCGCCGAAGAAAAACCACCCAATGAGGCAGAACCATACGGGTTCGACCGAGATGATGAGCGCCGCGATCGAGGAGGGGACGATCAGCTCCGCCATTGTGACCAGCCCGTATGTGATGGTGAAGGGGAGCAGGCCGGCCCAAAATGCGTATATCCAGTTTTTCAGCGTTGTTTTTGCGCCGGTCTGGAATTTTCGAAATGTGAAAAGAATCAGCCCCGCCGCCAGAAAACGGATGCCGCCGGAGAAGAAAGGCGGGATCGTCTCGACGGTGAACTTGATGCCGAGATAGGTCGAACCCCAGATGATATAGACGATTGCGTAAGCGAGAATGAGTGTGAAGCGCGACGGCTTCGCATTTGTCGTTGTCTGCATTTAAAAGCTCCCTGCCGTGGATTTTCTGCGGATTAGTGCGAGACCTTTGCGGGGATTGCGTCCGCCGCTTTGATCAGGTCTTCCGGTTTCATTTTGAAAAGCAGCCCCTGATGCCCGGCGTTGACCGTCATGTAGTCGAACGTGAGCACGGAGTCGTCGATGTAGACCGGATATTTTTTCTTTGTGCCGATCGGCGAGCAGCCGCCCTTTATGTATCCCGTGAGCGGCGTGAGTTCTTTGATCGGGACGAGTTCTACTTTCTTGTTGCCGCTTGCCGCTGCCAGCGCTTTGAGGTCGAGCGTCCTGCCCGCGGGAACGCAGACCATGAGAACGCCCGTTTTGTCGCCGCGCGCGACCAGCGTTTTGAACGTGCGCTCTTCCGGGATGCCCGTCTTTGCCGCCGCGTCCTCCGCCGCGAGAGCGCCCTCTGCAAATTCATATTCAATCAGTTCGAACGGGACCTTCATGCTCTCCAACGCGCGGACCGCGTTTGTCTTTTTCTGTGCCGCCACGGCGCTCACCCCCGAAAAATAAAAAATGTGATAGAGTAATCACCAGTCGATTATATAACAAATCAGTTCGGAAGAGGGTTTTCCTATGGAGGGATATTTTGACGGCGCGTCGCGCGGCAACCCCGGGGTTGCCGGAGCGGGTGCGCTGCTGGTGAACGAAAAAGGCGAGAGCGTGTGGGAAACGGCGCGCTATCTCGGAACGAAGACAAACAACGAGGCGGAGTACACGGCGCTCATCCTGTTGCTTGAGGCGGCGAAAGAGCGCGGCGTAAAGAAACTCACCGTTTACGGAGACAGCAAACTCGTCGTATGCCAGGTGTCCCGGCAGTGGAAGATCAACTTGCCGCACCTGCGCGAACTCGCGCAGAAAGCGTGGGCGCTCATGGACGGCATGGATGTCAAACTGCAGTGGATCCCGCGCGAAGAGAACAAGCGCGCAGACCGGCTGTCCAACCAAGCCATCGACTCTGTGTAAGAACGCGGCGATAACACGCCATCTTAGCCAGGCTTGCGCCGTGATGCTCAGCGTATAATGCATACGCATCAGCTCTCGGCGCTTCGCATTGCGTCGTATATGGCACGTTATCTCCGCGTTCTTGTGGGCGGGTGGAAGCATAAAATATAATCGCTGCGCTCCGCAACAAAAACCCCTTTCGTTTTTATCCCTAACAAAAATTGACTTTGATTTATAAAAAATGTTATAATTCTATTGCTAACGAAATTTATAATTTAGCTATAAAACTTGTTAGTTTTGTGGAAGGAGGACTGAGTATGCGTCTGCAGCAGTATTTAGAAGAAACTTATCCAGCGGGGAAACCGATCTTTTCTGCTGACATTGATATAGAGGGTATGACGCAGACAAACCTGCGACAGAGTTTGAAGGTGCTGACTGATCGCGGTGTGCTGAAACGTTTTGACCGCGGTGTCTATTATATTCCCGAAAAAAGTGTACTGAAAAGCGGTTATGTGCCGCTATCGGCAGTTCCCGTCGTGCGCGAAAAATACCTTGTTCGTAATGGCGAAGCCTGCGGTTATCTTTCAGGCATTGCGTTTGTCAACGAAATTCATCTCACAACGCAAGTGCCGGCATGGAAGGAAATCGTCACCAACAACACATCTGCGGTTGAGCGCAGGATTGTTATGCCTGCTGGTATGCGGCTGATTTTAAAAAAAAGCAGAACGGAGATTACTACGGAAAATTATCAGACGCTGCAATTTTTGGACTTGCTGGACAAGGTAGAAATATATTCCGAAGTACAGGGAGAAAAATTGGACCGTGCGCTCGCGGCATATATGAGGAGCGCTGCAATTAATGGCGATCAAATCCGTCAATATATCAGGCTGTTTCCGGAGCGTGTTGCGCGCGTTTTGATTGAGAGAGGCCTTGCGTATGTACCTGCATGACAACGACGCATTATTTGAAGGCGTGCTGGCTAGAGCGTCGCAATCGTTGGGAGTAGACATAGAGCTACTCGAGAAAGACTATTACGTCACGATGCTTTTGCGCGAAATTTCAAAAAGAATACCATACTCAGTATTTAAAGGCGGAACGTCACTTTCAAAGTGTTATCAGATAATTGACCGTTTTTCGGAGGATGTCGATCTTGGCTTTTCTCAGAAATTGACTGGGAGTGAGCGGAAGAGTGTGAAATATGAGTTGCTTAATATTACGCAAAGCTTGGGTATGGAGCTGCTTAATCCCGGCGATTTGAGAAGCAGGCGGGACTATAACGCCTATATGCTCAGATATCGAACGAAACGCCCCATTTTAGGTGTTCGTGTCGATTCTGTCGTAAAACTGGAAACCTATATCGGAACAATTTCTTATCCGACGATAGCGATGCCTGTTTGCAGCGTGCTCACGGATTACCTGATGTCCGAAAACGAGATGCACGCAATCGAAGAATTTTCCTTGGCCCCTTTTTCGATGACATTGCAAAGTTTAGAGCGTACCTTCATTGATAAGATCTTCGCGCTTTGTGATTATTATCTGCGTGAAGAGGATAGGAGAAACTCAAGGCATCTTTACGATATATATAAGCTGATGCCCAAAGTTACGTTCGATGCATCCCTTAAGGCGTTGGCTGAATCCGTCAGGGTGGAGCGTTGCCAGCTTTCGGTGTGCCCTTCTGCATTAGAGGGTGTAGATGTTGTGCGTTTGCTTTGTGAGATTACGGAGAGCGATTTCTATAAAAGAGATTACGAAAGTTTAACGACAGCTTTG
>JAJDJB010000048.1 GCA_030266985.1 Synergistaceae bacterium OttesenSCG-928-D05 | reverse complement strand
AGTGTCCCTGCTGCAAGACGGTGCGGATAAAAGCGCTGCTTCTTGAGCGACTGGAGTTTCTGCGGGGTGTTTGGGACAGGCCGATCGTCATCACGAGCGGCTATCGCTGCGAGGCTCACAACGCCGCGGTAAACGGCGTACCGCGCAGCAGGCACCGCACAGGGAGCGCGGTGGATATTAAAATGCCCGCCGTTTTGCAGGATGAATTCTGCGTACTGGCAATAAAATGCGGTTTCACAAAGGCAATTGCCTATGGCACGAGAAATTTTATCCATCTCGAGGTTTAAAAATGAGCGCACTTTTTGATAGAAGAATTTTTTGGCGGCCCGCATGGGGCCGCCTTTTTTGTGCGGCACGGCTCTCCCGGTTCGCTCTTTCTGCCGGCCGGGCGGAATGGTACAATTGCAGGCGTAACGTATCCGGATAAAGCGAGGCGGTTATGGTGCATATCGAAGAAAAAAGTTTCGGCAGCAAACGGGAGATGTACGAGTCCATGTTTGACGCGCTGCGTGCGCTCCTTGAGGAGTCCGGCGACCGCGTCGCCAATCTCGCGAATACGTCGGCGTTTTTAAAATTTTTTCTTGAAGAGACAAACTGGGTGGGTTTTTATCTCGTGAAAAACGGCGTGCTCGTGCTTGGCCCGTTTCAGGGTAAACCGGCGGTGACAATGATAGAACCGGGGCACGGGGTTTGCGGCACTGCGCTCGTCCAGAAGAAAACGCAGGTCGTAGAAAACGTGCACAAGTGCGAAAACCACATCGCCTGCGACAGCGCGTCTCTTTCTGAAATCGTCGTTCCGATGCAAAAAGACGGGCGCGTGCTCGGCGTTATCGACATCGACAGCCCGGCCGAGGCGCGATTCGACGAGGAAGACGCCGCGGGGCTGGAGAAAATCGCGCGGCTGTTATCGGAACAGATCCGCTGGGAAGATTAAGGCCGAAAACGGACTGCATCACAGCTTAGTATAAAAAATGCGGGGCGCGAAGCCCCGTTTTTCTTTTGGTTGGCAATTTGGCGATTACGTCCGGCCTGCAATCAGGGAGACGGCAGTACCAGCTCCGGCGGTACGCCGATGTTGCAGACGATCACTTCGCCGCAGTATTCTTTCGCCGCGGGGGTTTCAAAGCCTTTTTTCATCGCAAGAAAGGTCGTCGTGATCTGCGCGCGGATTGCGACCGCACCAGCCAGCCCGCTGTCCGGGTCCAGTCCGCTTGGGATGTCGAGCGCAGCTATTTTTTTCGCGTCGGAACAGAGGCGGATGAGCCTTTCCGCCTCGCCGCGCGGCGCGCCGGTCGCTCCGGTGCCGAGCAGCGCGTCGACGATCAGGTCGGCCCCGCGGATCATTTCGGAGAGTTCCGCATCGTTCAGTTTTTTTGAAACCGTGATTGGCACGCCGCAGTTTTCCGCCGCACGCGCCATAATGAATGCGTCGCCTTTGTACGCCGCTGTTTCGGCGGTCGCAAGCACGTTCGGTTTGCACCCGTGGATTTTCAGGTGCCGCGCCGCGACAAAACCGTCTCCGCCGTTGTTGCCCGGCCCGCAGAGGATGAGAACGTTCGCCGCTTCGGGATATTTTTCAAGAATGACTTCCGCAGCGCCGCGGCCCGCATTTTCCATCAGCACGACGCCGGGGATTTTCAGCAGTTCCGATGCGATTGTATCTGCGCCGCGAACCACTGCGCTTTCAAAGAAACGTTTCATAGTGACGCCCCCTTTCAACGGCAATTATATCAACCCGCGCGAAAACAATAAAATAACGCGCCGGACTCTTGCATCCGGCGCGTTGCGTTTTTTAGATTCGTGCGCTATTTGAAGAAAATCGACTTGTAGCCGTAGACGAAAATCACCAGCACAACGATCGGCACGACGTAGACGAAATAGAAGCGCAGCGCTTTCGGGAATCTGATTCCCGTGCCCTGGTCCGCTTCGGCGATGAAGTTATCCCATCCCCAGCCGTATCTCGTGCAGCAGAACAGCAGGTAGACAAGCGCGCCGAGCGGCAGCATGTTGTTGCTGACGATGAAGTCTTCGAGGTCGAGAACGATCGTACCTTCACCGAGCGGCGCAAAGCCGGACCACACGTTGAAGCCCAGTGCGCAGGGAAGCGAGAGCACAAAAATGGCGACGAGGTTGAAGAGGCTCGCTTTCTTTCTGCTCCATCCCCACATGTCGATGGAGTTCGCAATGATATGTTCGAACACCGCGACGACCGTCGAGAGCGCCGCAAAGCTCATGAACAGGAAGAACAGCGTGCTCCAGAGGCGGCCCATCGGCATGTTGTTGAACATGTTCGGAAGCGAGACGAAAATCAGTCCGGGCCCCGCGCCTACGTCAACGCCATACGCAAAGCATGCCGGGAAGATGATGAGTCCCGCGGTGAACGCGACAAACGTGTCCAGCGTGACGATGAGGAGGGATTCTCCCGTAAGCGAGCGTTCGCGGCTGATGTAGCTGCCGAAGATCGCCATGCTTCCTATGCCGATGCTGAGCGTGAAGAATGCCTGGCCCAAGGCCGCATAAATGCTTGTCCAGAGGCCGTTTGCCGTGAGTTTTTCCAGGCTCGGTTTCAGGTAGAATTCGAGGCCCGCCTCCGCGCCCGGCAGCGTGACGGAGCGGATGGCAAGCACAACCATGATGATAAGAAGCCCTGACATCATCCACTTCGTAATGCGCTCAACGCCGGCCTGAAGGCCGATGATGCAGACCGCCGTTCCAATCACGATGGAGAGTCCCATCCAGAAAACCAGGGTCGGTGCGCTCGAGAGCATGCCGCCGAAAAACGCGCCGACTTGCTCCGGATTCAGCCCCACCAGTTTTCCAGACAGGTTATACCAGACGTAAGCAAGCATCCAGCCCGTTACGGTCGTGTAGAACATCATCAGAATATAGTTTCCGGCAAGGCCGATATAACCGAACATCCACCATTTGGAACCCTTCGGCTGGAGCGCTTTAAACGAGCCGACGATGCTCTGCTTCGAAGCGCGTCCTACTGAAAATTCCATGACCATGATCGGCAGCCCCATTGAAATCAGGAAAAAAAGATAGATTAGGACAAAGGCCGCTCCTCCATACGCACCAACGATATAGGGAAAACGCCAGACGTTTCCCAGCCCGATGGCGCAGCCCGCAGACAGGAAGATGAAACCCAGCCTGCTGGCCAGTGATTCTCTCTCTCTCATGATAAACTCCTCCAACTGTGATAATAAGATATAAAAACCCGCCTCCGCAACGCTGTACATCGCGAAGATGCCTAATCATACAACGAGGCGCGTTCGCAAGCAAGGGATGTAAAACATCAAAATAGAAAGCAATTTTGTGAAAAGAACTTCGTTTTTCTTTTATTTACATACGAAGTGCGATCAAACTTATCGTTGTTTTTTGCAAAGCCCGTTTATTCTTCGGTCGTCGGCCTTTTTTGTTTTTCAGTAAAAATCGCTTTGCACATTACCCGAGCAGCGCTATAATGATTTCAAACAAAAGCGGGCAATGCCCGTTTCTGCGTCGAAGGGGATACGGACGGCGGAGAAAGCAATAAACGTAATCCGGTTGCGGAGGGCAAAAGAAGCTCCTGCGCAAAGGGAGAAGTTTGCAGAAAGCGCTTTCTGAACCCTTTGCCGCGGCAAGGGGTTTTTTATTTGGAAAGGACGTGATCGATTGGAAGAGTCAAGGATCGGCGTTGCGGCTATCATCGTTGAGGACATGGCGTCAGCCAAAGCGGTGAACGACGTGCTGCACAGGTTCAGCAAAATGATTGTGGGCAGGCTGGGCATCCCCTACAAGGAGCGCGGCGTGAACGTGATTTCCGTCGTGTTGGACGGCAATCCGGATGAGATCAGCGCGCTGACGGGGCAGCTTGGCAAGATTTCCGCAGTCACCGTAAAGGCTGCCATGTCGAAAAAGTAATAAAGTGATTTCGTATTATTTGCGCCATTATCTTTGCGGCCCACGTTCCGGGGAAATATTTCAGGTCGCATGAGGTAGATATAGTAGTACGGACTGCATGTGTCTTAATAAAAAGGAGAGAAAAATGATGAATAAGAAAATGGTTATTGGTTTTGCGGCGTTGCTTTTGGTTTGTCTTTTTGCCGGGGGCGCTTTTGCGGCGAATTTTCCGGCGAAGATGGGGATTACTTATGTGAAGGCGCCGCTCAATGTGCCGTCCATTGTGGAAAAGGAGCTGAAATTGTTTGAAGCGAGCTTTCCCGGCGTTGCGCTTTCTTTTCCGGAGCTGACGGAAGGACCGAAGCAGACGGCGGCGCTGGCGGCGGACGAGATCGCGATTGCGAGCTGTCTCGGTTCCACTTCCGCAATCCTGGCGGCTTCCGAGGGACTCGACCTCAAGATCGTTGGCATTTATTCGCGCGCGCCCAAAGCGTTCATGATTGTCGTGAAGAATCCTTCTTTTAAAACGGTGGCGGATCTGAAGGGCAAAAAAGTTGCGGGTCCCAAGGGTACAATCCTGCATCAGCTGCTGGCTGCCGCGCTCGCGTCAGAAGGTATGGGCGCGAAGGATATCGAATTTATCTCCATGGATCTGCCGTCCGCCGCGAGCGCGCTTGCAAACGGCAGCGTAGACGCGGCGCTGCTGGCGGGACCGGCGGCATTCAACGCGCTTTCTTCCGGCGCGCAGATGCTTCGGAACGGCGAGGGGCTTGTAGACGCGACGATCGTCATCGCAACGACCCAGAATTTCCTGTCAAGATATCCGGACACGGTCGCACAGTTCCTGAACACGCACAACAAGGCGCTTGAATGGATAGAGAAAAATCCGGACAAGGCAAAAGCGATTACCCAGAAAGAGACGGGACTCCCCGCGGAAGGCGTTGACATGATGTTCCCGTGGTATGATTTCAATCCGCAGATCAAAGCTTCCGACGTGGAAGAACTGAAAAAGACGCAGGAATTTATGCTGGAAAACGGGCTGCAGAGGAAGAAAATCGACATCAGCACATTGATCGTAAAATAGGAGAGACTCAAAATGGCATTTGAAGATACCCCCCGCTCCAACCGTCTGCATATCGGTTTCTACGGACGGCGCAACGCAGGGAAGTCCAGCCTGATCAATCTGCTGACGGCGCAGAATACGGCGCTCGTCTCGGAACACGCCGGGACGACGACCGACCCTGTGATCAAAAGTATGGAACTGCTGCCGCTCGGCCCGATTGCCGTGATCGACACGGCGGGGATGGACGACGTCGGCGACCTGGGCGCGCTGCGCATCGCGCGCTCCCGCGAAATGATGGACAGAACGGATCTGGCGCTGCTTGTCGTCTCCGCGCCCGACGCGGGGGATCTTTCATTTGAAAAACAATGGGCGCAGGAATTTAAAGAGAGAAAAACGCCCGTTCTGGGCGTGCTGAACAAAATCGACGGCGTTGCGCCTTCCGACGCGGAGACGCTTCGCGAAAAACTTGCGCAGACGCTGGATATTCCCTTCATCGCGCTCTCGGCACACGATAAAAACAGCAGGGGCACGCTCATGACGGGCATCGTGCAAAACGCGCCGACGGATTTTGAAAGCGCAACGCTCACGGGCGATCTTTTTAATGCGGGCGACGCGGTCGTGCTCGTAATGCCGCAGGACATCCAGGCGCCGAAAGGCCGCCTGATTTTGCCGCAGGTACAGATCATCCGCGATATTCTGGACAACAAAGGGCTCGCTCTTTCGGCGACGGCCGAGCAGTTTCCGAAACTGCTCGAATCCCTGAAAGCGCCGCCCGCGCTTGTCATCACCGATTCGCAGATTTTTCCGCAGGTGAACGCGCTGCTTTCGCCGGACGTTCCGCTGACGTCGTTTTCCATCCTCATGGCGCGCAGCAAAGGCGACCTCGGCATTTTCGTGCGCGGCGCGCGCCGAATCGCAACGCTCAAAGAGAGCGACAAAATCCTCATCGCCGAGGCATGCACGCACGCGCCGCTCGAAGAGGACATCGGACGCGAGAAACTACCGCGCTGGCTGCGTGAAAAAGTGGGACAGGGACTTACCGTCGACATCGCGACGGGGCTCGACTTCCCGGCCAACCTGAACGACTATGCGCTGATCCTGCACTGCGGCGGCTGCATGTTCACCAGAAAGCAGCTCATGTCCAGACTCATCAAAGCGGACGCGGGAAATGTCCCGATCACAAACTACGGCGTGGCGATCGCGGCGCTGAACGGGATGCTGGAGCGTGTCGTCGCCGTGTTCGGAATTTAACGAACGCTCATCTTTCACATTTTAGACCTTCGGGGTTTCGGCATGCCGAAGCCCTTTTTATATGTCTGCAGCCCGTTCATTGATCTATACGAGAGCATAACTAAGTAGAACGAAGGAGCAAAATATCCAAAAGTATGCTATGCTATGCAAACTCAAACGGGGGTATAAAAACGAATTTTCCCGTTTGGGACTACAAGGAGGATGATAGCTGGTGAGCTCCGACCTGGCTGGCAGTATTATCCTGCTTGCCGTTCTGCTCCTGCTCTCGCACTATTTCAGCGCGACCGAGACGGGAATAACGGCGGCAGGGAAAGGAAAATTATTAGCACTTGCTGATGAACACCCCGAGAAAAGAAACGATTTGCTCTGGCTCATTAACAATACGGCAAAATCCATCAATGTGACCCTGATCGGCAACAACCTCGTCAATATTGCGGCAAGCGCCGTTGCAACCGCGCTTGCGATTTCGATGTTCGGGCGATACGGTGCCGTCTATTCGACGATGGTCATGACGCTTCTGATCGTTATCTTCTGCGAAATACTCCCCAAAAATATGGCCATCGCAAATAAAGACAAAGTGCTGCTGCGCTATTTGCCGCCGCTGCGCCTTTTCAGTTTGCTCCTGACGCCCGTTACGAAACTGCTTGCGATTCTGCTGGGAATCCTGGGGAGAATTATCGGCATGGACCTCGTCACGTTCAGCGCGCTCATATCGCGCGAGGAGATCGACCACATTGTGGCCGAAGGCAGTGAGACCGGGGCGCTTGAAGAAGACGAGCGCAAAATGATCCACGGCGTTATTGCATTCGAAGAAACGCGCGTTTCCGAAGTCATGTCGCCGCGTATCGACGTCTACTCAATCGACAAAGACGAGACCGTCTGCGAAGCGGTCAAACTATTTACCGAAAGCGGCCACTCGCGCATTCCCGTACACAACGAGGACATCGACGACGTCTGCGGCATTCTCTATGCGAAAGACCTGCTCACGCCGCTTGCAAAAGGCGAAAAGGACGAGCCCGTTTCTAAATACATGCGCAAGGCGCTCTTCGTGCCCGAAACGATGAAAACGGACGAAACGCTCGATATCATGAAAAAATCGAAAAAGCACATCGCGATCGTGGTGGACGAATACGGCGGAACGGCCGGACTCATCACGCTCGAAGACCTCATAGAAGAGATCGTGGGCGACATTCAGGACGAATACGACACCGAAGTGCCGGACATCATGCAGGAAAAAGACGGTTCCTACGTCGTCCAGGGGCAGGTGAACCTCGAAGACCTGGCGGAAACGCTGCACTACCCGTTCGACACCTATTTCGAAGAAGTCGACACCCTGGGCGGCATGATCCTCATGATCTCGGGCAACTTCCCGCACCAGGGAGAGGTCGTCACCTTCGGACCGTGGGACATCAAAGTACTCGACGTTCAGAATCACCGGATTATCGCGGCGAAACTCAAATTCGACGAAGCCCGCGCAGACGGCGTAACGTTGGAATAAAAGCAACCCCTTCTTCCGGTACCCAAGCATATAAAAACGGCGGAGAGATCCGCCGTTTTTTCGTCTGCCCACAACAAAGAACGCAGCAAGTATGCATCAACGAAATACCAAAGCGCGGCGATGGTGCTCGAAGCAAGCTCATGCAAGAAAATTAAACGCGGTCATAGTGCGCCAAGAACGACGCGACACGAAGAAAGAGCCCTCGAAGGCATATGCCTTATTCACCGAAAAAACGCATCCGGCATTTGCTGCCTTTTATGGAT
>JAJDJB010000047.1 GCA_030266985.1 Synergistaceae bacterium OttesenSCG-928-D05 | reverse complement strand
GAGGTTGTTGTTAATTTATTTTTTTTCAGCCAATACTTCGTCGGAGATCTTCTTCATTTCCGTCCTGAATTCGTCCATAAGGTCCTTGCCCTTTGTAGAATCGAGCTTGCTCCAGGAATTCGCGAACGCGTTCATCAGGGGCTGAAGTTCTTCCGTCGTGTACATATGGACTGTGATGCCTTTCGCCCTCATAAGGGCGAGGTATTCGTCGTCGTTCTTTTTCGCGTCAACAATGCTCTTCGCTGCCTGCTTATTGACGGCGTCCTGCAGAATTTTCTTGTCGTCTGCGGAGAGGCTGTCCCAAAGTTTGCCGCTGATCATGATTCCAAGGCATTCTGTGTTTTTGTTGAAGTTGTACCAATGTTTGATAACGTCGCCAAGCGCTGTGTAGGCAGCAACGATCGAGTATCCGGTATCGCCGTCGCAGACGCCGGTTTGGATCGACTGGTAAACATCGGAGAACGGTATCGAAATCGTACGGAAACCGCCATCCTCAAGCGCTGTCTTGAAAACGTCCATATTGGGGATACGAAGCAGAAGCCCTTTGTCGACCTTCGGGTTGAGCGGTTCTTTCATGGGTTTCGACGTACCGATGCCAACCATGCCCTCCAGATACATTCCAAGGAGTTTCACACCGAGGCGCGAGTTGAATTCGTCCATTTTGCTGAAGAACCAGCCGTTCGGGTCGTAAACTTTCGCAACCTGCTCGTAGCTGCTCGTATAGCCCTGCACATAAATCAGGTCCATTCTGTTGTCGAACTGGCTCGGGAAGGAGATCGCTGCCATTTCAATCGTTCCGCGGATCATTTCTTCATAAACGAGGGAGTAGTCGCCAAGCTGGTTGGCCGGGAAAACTTTTACTTCGATTCTGCCATTCGACTTCTCTCCGACTTCCTTCGCAATTTCGCGCATCGCTTCCGTCGCATGGTGCTCAGGCGGATTCTGCCCCGCAAACTTGATCACCAACGGTGCCGCACTTGCACTGCCTACAACCATAAGCATGAACGCCAAACAAATCAATGCCACTGCCGAAAGCTTGTTTCTTGAAAACATAATTCCCACTCTCCACTTCTTTCAAAGAATATTCCCGCTTTTGCGGGAGGTTTACTCCAATACACCACCAACGCGCGCAGGCAGCGTATTAAGATCCGATATGACCATAATGCCGAGATTTTCAATGTCTTCGTCCACCTGAACAGGAACAGTTCCCTCTTCCGTGTTCTGGTTGATCATGCCGCCCATGCAGACGGGAAGCGAGACATCGTGCTCTTCCATTTCGTCGAGCAAATTGCGCGCATATTCGAGCGCCATGCCGTTATGCGTGCTGATGAAAATTACCTCGGCGTTCTCCTCGACGGCGGTCTGCACAACCTCGTCGGGATTACGTTCAACACCAATATTGATTACATCTGCATTCGAGGTGCGAAGCAGCTTATCGACAAGCAATAGGCCGTGCTCATGTACGTCCGTAGAAGCGAGCAGCACCTTGCGTGATTGAAAAATTTTCCGCGTTTCCTGAGAACTGAAGAAGGGCGACCAGGCATCCGCCGTCTTCAGCGTCATGCTGAATATGTCGTTCGGGATCGATTTTCCGCTCCGCGCGTCCGGGTTAAAAGCGTCTTCAAACGTGCGCGGGCCAATTGTTTTTAAAAGATAGAGCATCTGAACTGCATCTTTCGTATCCACGCCAACTTCTTCGAAGAAATCCAGCGAATTCTGGAATATCTTTTTACCCTTGGTGCAAATCGTTTTGGCAAATTCTTTCGAAGCGGTAAAGTCAAAATGCGGGTGCATGCGACGTGCGATTTTCTCGACCTCACGCGTGAGCAACTGAATCTCGCAGATTTCGTCGAGCGACGGCGCGCGCAACGCCTCCGTCAGCGGGACAGGCATGATACCGTGTCCGGTCGGGCACTCGATCTGCGCCATGAGATCCCACAGTAAATATTCATAAGAAAGCGAGCGGTTTTTCTCCGGGTCACGCTGCGCGGAGATTGTGTCGCCGAAGAACATTGAGCCGATACAGTCGTGATCGTGGATCTCGTCGAGCGCAAAAATCCAGCCCGAGCGTTTGATTGGATCTGAGACAAGTCCGCCTACGCAGTGCGCAAGTTTCGCGCCGAGCAATTCTTCTACGATATATCGCTCAAGATATGCCCATCCCGCACTCGTACAGCAGTCGAGGAAGAGCGCGCCAAAACCGTCGTCCAGATAGGAGTGCAAAAGCGTGCCCTTATCGCGCAGGTATCCGAGGATACCAAACGCCTTCACGCTTTCAACCGTCGTGATGTCGCGCCGTTTCCACATGGGCGCTTCATGCGCAAAAAATTGCGACAGATTGCCCACGGTCGTAACGCCCGCGCGCAAGGCGGCAATGGCATTTTCGGTCGACGCGGGGAAACCGATAATAAAATCTCCCATGTGCGGCTGGATTGGAGCGGCCTGGCCGACCTGCATCCAGTCTTCTTCTGTTTCCAGGTAAGGACCGCTTTCCTGCGGTGCGGATTTCCGCATCTCTTTGGGGAGGGCCATCCTGCGATCGAGACAAATTCCGGCACGGTCGAGCCGGAAGTTGTTCGCCTCCGCAAATTCGTAGACGCCGCGCAGACCTTCGGCGGTTTCAGCCCACGTGTTCATACCGATGTGCGCGTGGTACATGATGCGCCCCTCTTTGATACAGCGGCGCTTATACTCCAGCTCTGATGAAACGTCATATTTCTCCATAAACGCAGTCCTGCCGATTTGCACGGATTCGGCAATGCGTTTCGATTCATTCAGCACTTCGCACGATTTAGGAAGATCAACTGACTTTATGATCGAAGCAATTTTTTCCTGCAATGCTTTATGCATCATTCTTCCTCCTAAATCATTACTTTCATGGTGAGTGATTACATTTATACAATAGGATGTTAAATAGGTCATTGTCCGCAACCCATGAAAAAATAGTTCAATGGAAAGCGTTTTTTGTGCACTTTGCCCTGATGGATTTTTTATATTTCGAGGGAGAAAGGCGAGAATTCAGCGAGAATCGTTACGGAGTTGACAACGTCCGAAACGCGTTTTTTCGTCAGGTACATATAGGAGCGTGCCAGTTTTACATGTCCGTCGGCCTCTCCCATTAATTTGGCCTGTTTCGTCAGATATTCGATGATTGCCCGTTCGGTCTGCTCCAGGAGAAGTTCCAGATCTTTGCCTTGCAGCTTTGCATGCGGCAGGAACGCAGTATAAGTCTCATCCTCAAAAGAATGCACAATCGTCGCTTCGCATTTGAGTTCCACCGCACTGGTCGCCGCGCCGATCGCGCTCGCAACGCGCGCGTCTTCCGCGTCGATTCGCGCGACGTTCTTTTCCGCGGCGGCGTCCGCAAAGACCGCGCCCGGCGCGCCGACATATACGCGCGTATACTGTTTATTCCAGCCAATAACTTCTATTATATTTGTTTCCAGTTTTTCCGTCGTTTTTTCCCATACACGTTCGGCAAATTTTTCCGCGGGAAGTCCGGCAACTCCGCCGAACCATTCGGACGCCTCCTTAGAGAGCGAAACATTGTTGATGCTCGCTTTGCCAAGCGTATTGATCGCATCGGTCGGCGTGTAGCCGTAATCTTCGGTACACGTGATGCCCGTTTCCAGAAATTTTCCTCCGCTTCGACAGAAAGGAACGACGCGGCACGGCCCAATCTGAAGGCCGCCTCTTTCCGAGACTTTAACTTCGCTGTCGCCGCCAAGTGCGATCGAGCGTATTTCAAGCGAAGGAACCATCGTCCGATATGTCCCGACCGAAGCGCCTTCATTTGAAAAAACGGGGCTGCCGTCCTGTACACACCCAATATCCGTCGACGTTCCGCCGATATCCGCAACGACAAGCCCGCGCGTATTGACCGCGCCGACCAGATGGCAGGCGCCGCGCATGCTGGCCGCCGGCCCGGAAAAAATCGTCTCGATTGGATATTTTCTACACCACCGAGACGAGACAAGAGTGCTGTCGCTTTTCAAAAACATGACGGGGCACGTCAGACCAAACGAAGAAACGGTCTTCTCCGCATCGTCGATGAAGCGCTCGATCAGCGGGATGAGCGATGCGTTCAGGTATGCGGTCACGGTACGTTTCACCGCGTTCAATTTCGAGCGTGCCAACTCGTAACCGCAGCTTACAACGCCGTCAAACTCGTTTTGAATGATATTGGCCGCACAAATTTCATGCGCGGGATTTCTCGGGGAAAACATGCCGGAAACGGCAAAGCGTTCGCGCGAATGTCCCGAAAGACAACTGCGCAGCGCCGCTTCATCAAATTCTCCGCGTTCTTCGCCCCAGGATGTGTGTCCGCCGGGGATCGAAATTAGCGAGGCAGGGCGAATAACACCCATAATCTCCGAAATCAGGCGTTCTTGTTTTTCAAATCCGATCAGTACGAGATTGACCGGCGCACCTTTGCCTTCCAGAATGGCGTTCGTTGAGAGTGTTGTGGATAGGTTGACAGCAACGATGTCTTGAAGATCCCGCGGAAATTGAGCGGACATAGAGGAGAGCAGGTCCTGCAGCGTGCGTTGATAATCTGAATGATCGGTGGGAACCTTACCCTGCGCGCAAATTTGCTTCAGGGCGCAGTCGTAGAGCGCCGCGTCGGCGTTCGTTCCTCCGATATCGATTCCGATCACAAATTTACCGGGTCTTTTTTTGTGCATCCTTAGCAACACACACTTCCCTGCTTATTTTTTTCACGGGCAATGCCTTATATCGCAATACGCAAGACAAAATGAATCATTAGAATTTTAATTTTCTATATGAATCTTATATAATGAACCTCAGAATGTCATTATTGTTTCGGCCTAAAGATGTCCTTTTTTTAAACGCTCAGTTGTGCGCCGTGCATAAACAAGCGAAATGAGAACCAGGGAGATGACCCGATGCATAAATTTTTTAAAAGCTGTCTTTGTTTTCTTCTTATCATTTTATCTGTGATACCAAATGTACCAGCCTCCTTCGCCGCGGAAGACCCGGAAACGGAAGCTGCCGTCAGGCATATGGAGGAATGGGGCTTTTATCATAAAGAGGGCGTCGTGCTTGTTCTTTCCGGCGGCGGCACAAAAGGGCTTTCCCACGTCGGCGTTCTTGAAGTGCTTGAGCGCGAGCAGATCCCCATCGCCGCAATCGTCGGAACCAGCATGGGGTCGATCATCGGCGGCATTTACGCCTGTGGCTACACATCGGCCGAGATGCGCGAGATTCTGGAAAAAAGCGACCTGATGGAAATCATCTCCGGAAGATCCGGACGAGGACCGTTCGGAGACACCGGCTTCAACCACCCGCGCCCAAGCGGCGTGGATCCGGTCACTTTCTATATGGATGAAACCGGTACAAAACAAGGGCGAACCGGCTTGCTGCGGGCAAAAGACCTTTATGCGTTCCTGTCCAGCCTCACTTCGCGCGTTTCCGTCGCCGATTTCGACGAACTTCCCATCCCCTTTGCGGCAATCGCGACCAACCTCTTAAACGGGGACACCGTGCTGCTGCGGGACGGCAATCTCGCCTCGGCGCTGCGCGCTTCTATGTCGATCCCCATCGTCTTCGAACCTTGGGAAATGGACGACATGCTGTTGGTGGACGGCGGTCTCAAGGCAAACCTTCCGGTCATTGAAGCAAAAAAAATGTTCCCGGGACACCCCGTGCTCGCCATCAATCTTTCGCCGGAGGATATTACAAGACCGAGAGGAACACTCAACAGCATCACTGAAATCTCCGGTCAAACGCTCGAAATTCTCATGGTCGAGCAAGTGCGGCAAAACGTTGCCGCCGCAGACCTTGTTATTTCACCGCACGTCAGCGATTTCGGCGTATTGGATTCCGGCGGGTATGACGAAATCATCCAGCGCGGCGTCTCCGCGGCGCAGGCAAAAGTAGACGAGCTGCACGCGCTGCTGAGTAATTATCGTTCCGTCAACCATGCGATCCCAAAACCGACGGAGTTCCAGAGAGGCGAGCTCATCGTTGCGGAAATCAGGGTTGAAGGAGTGCCGGATGGTATCGCCGAAGAACTCTACGAAAAATTTGAGGACTGGATTGGACAGCCGCTCGATATGCAAAAAGTTGCAAAAGCAGTGGAAGTCCTCTCCGCGCGCGAAGAATTCCTCTCCGTTGAGGCAAAGACGCATAATATCAGCAGAGATAAAACAGCCGTTACTTTCTCTATCGAACGACCGCCGAAGTATGAAGTCGGTGTAAACGGATACGCCAGCAACATTCACCCGGACAGATGGTTTTCGCTCTCCGTCAGCGCGCGCGATACCTTCCTCGACGGGGACTCGACCTCCTTCGAATACCGGTTCAGCGAGCACTGGGGTGCAATGCTGCGCTACTTCTCTCCGCTGGACGAAAGAGAGCAGCAGTTCGGCCTCCTTCTGTCGGCGCGCAAAGAAGACATGACGCCGCGCAACAGCAGCGCTTTCGACATCGAACGCTACACCGCACGCGCTGCGTGGTACAAAAGTTTCAGCACAAAGCTGCGACTCGGCCTCGGATATATGACAGAACGCGCAACCTACGGCGACAAAAACTGGGAGAACGGGCCCTACCTCAGTCTTAACTTCAACAATCTGGATGACCCGATCATGCCGACGCGCGGCCTTGCCATCGCGACAGACCTCTGGTATCCGTTTGGCGAAACACTGGCATCCCGCACCAAGTTTGAACTGCACCTGCCAATCTGGGAAAGCAGAAAAGTAATCTTCTCCGGCGGATTAAAAACCGGGGACGGGGACGACCCCGCCTACGCCGCGCTTTTGGGGAACCACAACGAGCTTTACAGCCTCGCGAAGAAACCGCTCATGGGCGATCAGGCGTACTGGCTGCATTTCGGCGCCGATATCACAATCTTGAAATCATGGTGGGGCGGCGTAAACGCTGAGCTTTTCGGGACGTTCGGGCAGGTCATGCGAGATTGGACCAATGACGGAAGCTGGTGGGAAGTCGGACTCGGCTTCTCCATCCCGACCAACTATCTGAGCGGCAAACTGGTCGTCGTCTACGACCAGGACGGCGAGTTCACGTTCGGTTACTCAATCGGGCTGCCTATTTTCTGGAACGGCGCGATGCCGTAAAAAGCCCGGCCCCCAAATATATAAACAACCGCCTGCCCCGAAATCCTGGGACAGGCGGTTTCTTTTATTTCAGTTCGCTAAACATGTTTCCAGCGCTTGAATCCGTTTCCCAAAACCTCCGACGCGTCCGTGATCGCCATGAAGGAACGCGGATGTTCCTTTGCCAGATAACGTTTTAACACCATCGCCTGCCTCGGATTCATCAGGCACATGACCGTCGTATAATCGCCGCCCGAATATCCTCCGCTGCCATGCAGCAAAGTCGACCCTCTATGCAGGTCCGAAGCGATATAGTCCGCGATCGCCTTCGCGTCCTGCGTCACGATAAAAACAAGCCGCCGCTTGTCGAAGGACGTTAGCACGCTGTCCATGACTTGTCCGACCACATAACTGGAGACGAAACCGTAGAGCATCTTTTCAAATCCGACGAAGCCCGCCGAAGCTGCCAAAATAAACGTGTTGAAATAGAAACTCATCTGCCCGACTTCAACGCCAAGGCGTTTTCTCATAACCGCCACAACGACGTCCAAACCGCCCATCGAAGTTCCCGTGCGGAAAACCAGGCCTGCGCCGATCCCCTTTATGACGCCGCCCGCAATCGCAACAAGAAACATGTCTTGGATCATCGGATAAGGGACCGCGTCGAGCGCCTGCAAGAAGAAAGAAATGAGCAGTACGTTATAAATCGTCCACCCGACGAAACGTTTTGAAAGCTCTCGACCGCCCCAGAGAAGCAGACCCACGTTCGCAACAAGCGAAACGAGGGACGGGGCGAGGCCGATCGTATATTTCAGGATAACCGCGATCCCCATAACGCCCGAATCCGGGAAATGATAGGGCAGGGTGAAAGCGGTCACGCCAATACTATACAGGAGGGAGCCGATGGTCGAAATCAAAAGCGTCGACCACTCACCCAGACAAAAAAGCTCAACCCTGTTTTTAATGCGTTTTACGTGCTGTTTTCGCGTCAATTGACACACTCCTAGACTTTTTCACAAACTGACAGGCGCAAAGATACCCCTTCTGCACGATAAACGCAATAGGCAATTTCACGATATGTCCGCCCATGCGATTTCCCGATACGTAACTTTTACATCCTGTGATAAAATCTAGCACAGATTCTTGAACTTTAGGAGGAATTACGATGGCTGCACCCATGCAGATCAGTCTCGAAGAAATCATCACCATGCTGCTCTCTCGCGTCGAATCGCTTTCGGCGAACGAGGAGAACAGCAAGACAAAGGCGAACATTTTGAACCGCGTTCTCTACAAAAAAGGTATCCTCACTGACGAGGACATCATGGAATCGGTCAAAGAAGAGTACCGCATGCTCAAGGAACTGGGCGTCATTCAAGCGGAACCCGGCGAAGAAGTGTACAAAACCGTGACCGACGGCATCGTCCAGTGGATCAAGGGCGACGTCGACGGGATTAAAAAATCCATGGAAGAGTACGAAAAGAAACTGCAGGAATACGCGCGCGAAGAAGCGGCGAAAAAGCCGAAGATCGAAGTTGCGAGCGCAAATGTTCTGAGTCAACTGGATCAGGCTTCGAAGGGTTCTAAACTAATCCGCTAAAGATTCGCACCTATACGGGGCATCTACATCGTAACATTTGCCGGAGAATCCTCAACGTAATGAAACATACGCCTGATGGAAAACCAGCCGATTCACACAACTCCCCTGGTTAAAAAAATACCAGGGGAGTTGGTTCTCTGGCCGTGCGGATCTCCGGCTTCATGTTACATCGTACCTGCCCCGTCTAGGCGCGAATCTTATCCTTATCTTTGTGCTCCGCACTAACTGATCCGCGATTTATATATAGATAGATAGTCTGCAAAAAATATTTCCTTCATTCCTGCAATTAGAAATTCACACGTTCGTTTGAATTTTTGCTGAGCGTTTTTCCGGGCGTTGCGAAAGGGCAGATTTATTAAGCGAATTTTTGCGAAAAATTTCTCACCTGCACGAATAAATTTTCTCAGTCTGATA
>JAJDJB010000046.1 GCA_030266985.1 Synergistaceae bacterium OttesenSCG-928-D05 | reverse complement strand
CGCCCGTGCCGCCGCCCAGCACCGTCAAAAGGCCGTTCACCGTGAGCGTGCCGCCCGTTACCTTGGCGCCGCTTGCATCCTTGGTGTTCAGAGTCAGCGCGCCAAGGTCCACATCGCCGCCGGTCTGGAGAACGCCGTCGCCCTTCGTGACGACTGTATTACCCTTCACGATCAGCATGCCGGATTCTACTTTCGCGCCCGTACCGTCAATCACATTCAAATTCTTTTCAAGCGTTGCGGTTGTATCTCCCGATACAGATACGCCGGTGCCGCCGTTCGTTACAGTTACGTCTTGGCTCGCGGTCAGCAGAGCATTTTCCGCGTAGACGCCAAGGCCACCGTTGGCACTGACGCCTGAGAGATTTGCTGCGCCGCCCGTCACCTTCACACCGGTCGTTCCCGTACCCGTCGCCGTCGTCGTTCCATTAATGACAGCGACGCCTTCCCGTAGGATCACGCCTGTTGCGCCGGACTGCGCTTCAATATTGCCATTGGCTTTCAGCGTTGCCTCGCCGCCAATATCTGCGCCGATCCCGCCGTTTGCGGCATTCATTGTGCCTTTGATCGTGATTGTGCCTCCATCGGCCGCCCGCGCTTCGACGCCCGTGGCATTTTCAGCCGACGCGGTTACGTCCTTGAGCGTAACATCCGATGTACCGGAAACATAAATGCCAATTGCCTTGGCAGCGGAAGCCGATGTCTTCCCGCCCACAATAACCGTGGAATCATCCGCAAGAATTCCTGCGGTAACCGTATCTATCGAAGAGCCCCTCGACACATCTACGTCACCTTTTACCTCCACAGAGCTGCCGCCCAGCGCATGGATTCCCTGGGCTGTCTGTCCGGAAACAAGGACGTTCTTCGAGACAACGGCGTCGGAGCCCGTTAGGTGAAGTCCGAACGCGCCGTCACCGGAAGCTTTGATGCCCTCCGAAACAGTAAGCACTGAACCATTCGATGCCAGGATCCCCTTCGATCCTTCTTTTTCAGCCAGGACACTGCCGCCCACCGTGATAGTTCCTTTATCGGCGCTAACGCCGACTGCTCCATTATTTGCCGTGTTGCGGACTGCTACGTCCTTCTCCACGTCAAAATCCGTATTCAAGACCGCATGGCCTGGACCTGAGCCGGTTGTTACATCCACGCTTTCCACGGTCTCTGCAAACGCCAGCCCCGCAGACAAGACAAACATCGCGCTTACCAGAAAAAACAGGAAAGCTTTTTTTACCCCTCGATTCATATAAACACCCCTTTTGGTATGTATGTTTCTAAAAATTTTGTTTCATTTCCAATCAATAAAAAACGAAACGCGCGTGCCAATCGTTTTTTCACTCACCATCATCTCAATCGCATCAACTCCTCCAACACTGACATCTGACATAGTCATTGCAAGTGATTTTTGTATTGTTGCCTCAAGTTCTACTTTTTAGATGCCACAAACAATCTGTGGTTTTTTGAAAAAATATAGAAAACATATAAAAAGCCGACGCAGCTCGCGCTGCTTTCCTGATCGCCGACCGAAACGCCGGACAATGTTACAGAGACATACGTTCCTCCTTTATGTGTGTAATGCAAAGACACCTATTCGTTCTATAAACCGCGTCATAGACAAGTAAAAAAATATTTGTCAAACCGCCAATGTAATTTAAAAACTACTAACAACAAAAAGAGTTAAAAAAAATCTATTAGAGCTATAACGCATCGTTAAGTATATCATAAAATATTATGTAGTTTGTGAAAAGGAATTGTAAAAATTTAGCAATTTTAATCATCTTATACATGATTTAGATGCGCTCACAACACACAGTAAAATCAAGAACACTGTTTTATATATGTAAAACAATCTTCTTAAAGTTTTTAATACTATAAACAATTAGTGTTTTTTACCGAAGAACGCCGGCTAATTTCAGCGCTAAAGCAAAAAAATATATGTGAAAACCAATGATATTTTCGGCTGAACATTATGCGGATTTTATGATCTGGAATGTCCGCTCACTCTGCAACGCTTGCAAATGCCAGCAACGCGACGGAATTTTCAGGGTGTGCAAAAAAACTGTGCCGGATATGCGGGGGTAATTTCAGACAGAAAAAGAGAGCGGACGTTTTCGAAAAACGCCCGCTCTCTTTTTGTCTATTATTTTTTATTCAGGCGAAGACGCCTGCTTTTGTTCAAGGTACCGTTTCTTTGTGGGTCTCAGCTGCAGGTCGTCGTCCGCCAGGACGTCCCATCCGCCGCCAAGCGCCATGCAGAGCTGCACAGCCGCATTCAACTGGTCGCGGTGGTTGCCAGCCTGCTCGAGGCGCACCTGCAGCAGGTTGCGGTGTGCGTCCAGCACGTCGAGCTGCCCCACTTTTCCACCCTGGAACTGGCTGGTGGCAAGCGTGTACGATTTGCTCTGCGCTTCGCCCATGATATAGAGCTGCTCCGCCTGCGCGCTTAATTTCTCTCGGTTGACAAGCGCATCGGAGATTTCCTGGAACGCGACGCGTGCGGTCTGTTCGTAATTCGCAAGCGCTTCCCAGGCTTTCGCCTCCGCCTGTCTCAGACGCGACGTGCGCCGGCCCGCGTCAAAGATCGGCGCGGCAAGTTGTCCCAGAATGCTCCAGCCCGTGGGGCCGGTGAAGAGGTCATCAATAGGGCCGCTCGCGTTTCCGACAAGGAAGTTCAGGTTCAGACTCGGATAGCGCTCCGCATCCGCCTTGCCGACGCGCGCCACCGCAGCGACGTACTCCTGCCTGGCCTGCATTAGGTCAGGGCGGCGATCCAAAATTTCCGCGGACAGGCCAACCGGCACGTCCGGGAGTTTCGGAAACACGTCCACGCTCACGGCGTCATGCTGGCGCATGGGCGTCATATCTTTCGGATTCATCCCCATCAGCACGAGCAGCGCGGTCTCATTCTGCGCAAGGATGTTCTCATACGCGCGCACCTGCCGCTCTACGGAGGCGGTCTCCGCGAGGAATCTTTGGTATTCCAATTCGCTGTCCTTGCCATGTACATACCGGTACCGCAATATCTCAAGGGTCTCCCTGTCTGCGGCTAGCGTCTCCCGCAATACCTGAAGCTGTTCGTCCGTGCAGCGGAGGGTGAAGTAAGCCCGCGTAACGTCGGCCGCCAGAACCAGGCGAACGTTGTTGCGCGCCGCCTGCGTCGCCAGCCAGTCGGCAAGTGCGGCAGCGGTACCTTTTCTCAAACGTCCGAAAAGGTCCAGTTCATAGTTGACGCTGCCGACAAGCAGGTTCGCGTCCTGCTCCGTCCTCGTCGCCACCCCGTTGGCCGGGCCTACGACACGTCCGCGGGATGATTCAAAGTTTACGTCGAGCGTCGGGGACTGATAACTCCTCGTCTCGCCAAGAACGGCTCTTGCCTGTTCCACACGCGCAAGCGCCATATCGAGGTTTGCGTTACGCTCAAAAGCCGTCGCCACGCAAGCGTCGAGCACAGGATCTCCGAACAGTGTCCACCATGCCGTTTCGGGGAGCAAGGTATCTTCCGAAACCGTTGCCACGATCGCCTGCGGTGTTTTTATTTCGAGAGCAGCCGGATCGGGACTCCCTACGCTGAATAAAGAACCCGCAATCAAAGCAGCTAAAAGACCGCTAGTCGTCATATTTTCGCCTCCAATTTATCATTTCGTCTAATTCCTTCTTCTATATATACGCTAATTTTCAAGTGCAAACGATTAAGCCATCTGACTGATGGTCTTCCGGAAACGGACCATCGAAACGATGAAAAATACTGCGCCAATCGCCGCAAGCGCGAGAAACTGCTTCCAGGCGACGTCGATGCCTGCGCCGCGATAGAGCACGCCCTGCCCCAGTTCTACAAAATGCGTGGTGGGGGCGAACTGCATGACGTCCTGCACCAGTTTCGGCATGCTTTCCCGCGGCGTGCTTGCGCCGGAGAGCATTTGCAGCGGCAGGAGGATCAGGATGAGCAGCATCGCAAATTGCGGCATGTTGCGTGCGACCGTGGCCATAAAGATACCCATGGCGGTCGTCGCGAAAAGGTGCAGCGCTACGCCCACTAGGAAAAGCGGAATCGACCCTTCGATATGAACGTTCAGCAGCCCCTGCACGACGAACACGAGGGAAGCGCCCGAAGTGACCAGAACGACAAGCCCCATGGACCAAACTTTGGCAATCATAATCTCTCCCGGGGTGACCGGCATGGCGAGCAGATGTTCGATCGTGCCGTGTTCCCGTTCCCGGATCAACGCCGTTCCGGTAAGGATAATCGCCATCATCGTGATGTTGTTGATGATGTCCATGAGCGAGCCGAACCAGGCCTGCGTGAGGTTCGGGTTGAAGCGCATTCGCATTTCAAGATCAACCGGCAACTGCGTATTGCTCCGGTAGCGCTGCATGAACGAGCTGATTTCTCCCATTGCAATTTCCTGGATGTATCCGGCGCCGGTAAATGCCTGGCTCATGCGCGTGGCGTCGACGTTCAGCTGAATGCTTGGCTCGCGTCCCGCAAGGATGTCCGCCTGAAATGAGGGCGGTATGTCCAGAACAAAGGTGTATATGCCGTTATCCATCCCTTTGTCCGCGTCATCCAGTCCGATTTCAAAAGTATCGAACATCGGCGGATAAAGCGCTGAAATGACGCGCTGGGAGAGCTGCGAGTTGTCTTCGTCTATGATTCCGAGCGGCGCGTGCGTGATTGTGTCCGGCACAGCCGTTCCCGATGTATACGTGGAAACGGTGAAGGTAAAGGCGATAAGGAAGAGCAGCATGGGGTCGCGTACAAGCCCCCACAACTCTTTGATCCCAAGCCGATAGATGTTTACAAGGTGTCTTTTCATGCCTATACCTCCTGCTTTTTCAGCAGCGCGATCGCTGTGCACATAATCACGGGAACCGCAATCATCATCGGGATGTAAGAACTGTATAAATCGGTGAAGCCAAGGGCCTTCGAGAAGATGCCGCGGCTAATGGTCAGCATGTAGGTCGCGGGGTAAATCTCGCCGATGAACCTTCCGCCGCCAGTGAGGGACGAGGTCGGGTTGATCAGGCCGCTAAACTGAACGGCTGGGATCATCGTCGCCACCATTGTGCAGAAGATAGCGGCAATCTGGCTCTTAGTGAACGTCGAAGCCAATAGACCGAACCCCGTGGTGAAGATACAGTAAATAAAGGCAGCAAGCGTCAGCGCCAGGAAGCTTCCCTTCACATGCACGTCGAACAAAAATACCGCCATCGCCGTCATCAGGAAGAAGTTCACCATGGCCATAAGCACATACGGCACCTGTTTGCCCAGAAGGAATTCCGTCCGCGTGACCGACGTCACGTAAAGGTTGATAATCGAGCCCATTTCTTTTTCGCGCACGACGGAGAGCGCCGTCAGCATCGCGGGAATCATGAGCAGCAGAATCGGAATAACAGCGGGAACCATCGCGGGGAGGCTCAGCACGTCCGGGTTGTACCGGTAACGCACTTCAATATTGGCCATACTGGGCGCTTCAATGCCGGCTTCCGTAAGGCGGTCCTGCAGCCAGCCTGTGTGGAGCATCTGCAGATAGCCTTTTATCGTCTCCGCGCGCTGCGGCATTGCGCCGTCAATCCACGCGCCGACCTGCGCAGGGTCGCCTCGTTCAACGTCGCGCGCAAAGCCGGGCGGAATTTCCAGTACGACGGAGAGTTCGCCCGATTTCATGCGTTTATCAAGTTCTTGATAGTTCTCAACAGGCGGATGCTCGATAAAATATCGCGAACCTTTGATGTTGAGCGCGTAGTTGTTACTCAGCATCGTCTGATCTCGGTCAAGGATGGCGTAGCGCAGGTTTTCGACGTCCAAGCTGATTCCGTATCCCATGATAATCAGGAGGATCAAAGAACCGAACAGCACCAGCGTTCCCCGGATGGGGTCGCGTTTGAGTTCGAGCGCCTCACGCCACATGTAGCTGATCAGGCGCTGCATACTGAAGAAACGGGAGGCTTTCGCCCGTTCCGCATGTTCTTCCTGCGACACGGCCGCTGCGGGCGCGAGTCCTTCCCCGCCGTCTTCCGCGTCCGCTCCGGCGTCGATAAGGTACTGAATAAAGGCGTCTTCGAGCGACGGCGCGTTGCGTTCTTCCACCAGCGTCGCCGGCGCTTCGCTTGCAAGCACTTTCCCGCTATGCATGAGCGAGATGCGGTCGCAGCGTTCTGCCTCGTTCATAAAGTGCGTGGTTATAAAAATTGTGACCTTGTCGTTGCGCGACAGTGCGATCAGATATTCCCAGAATCCGTCCCGGGCGACGGGGTCCACGCCGGACGTCGGTTCGTCAAGGATCAGGATATCGGGATGGTGGACCATCGCCACGGCCAGCGAAAGACGCTGGCGAACGCCCAAAGGAAGATTATCGGGCAAAATATTTTGAACTTTCGTAAGTCCAAAACGCTCCAGCATCTCGTTGACGCGTTCGTCGACCTGCTCAGGCGGCACGTGGAAAAGCCGCGCGTGCAGCACGAGGTTCTGCAGCACGGTCAGCTCGCTGTACAGGGAGAATGCCTGTGACATATACCCGATCCGTTTGCGCGTATCAATATTACTCGGCTCAATTTTTTTGCCGAACATCCAGGCTTCGCCTTCGCTGGGCTCCAGTAGTCCGGTGAGCATCTTCATCGTCGTGGATTTTCCGCAGCCGTTGGAACCAAGGAATCCAAAAATCTCGCCGCGGCGAATCGTGAAATTGACGTGGTCGACGGCGGTAAAGTCGCCGAAGCGCATTGTCAGCCCCTTGGCCTCGATCGCGACGTCTTCCTCGCCGTTCGAATCGAGCGGCGGAATCACAATCTCTTTATGTCCCTGGCGCTTCTCCTCCGGCAGCAAAGCGATAAACGCCGCTTCCAGAGAATCGGTGTTCGTGCGCGCAAGGATCTCTTTCGGCGTTCCGGTCGCAAGAATTTTCCCCGCGTCCATAACAACCAGCCAGTCAAACTTCTGCGCCTCGTCCATATAGGCGGTCGCGACAACGACGCTCATACCCGGTTGCTGGCCGCGTATGCGGTTGATCAGATTCCAGAACTGCGCACGGGCAAGCGGGTCAACGCCCGTCGTGGGTTCGTCCAGAATCAAAAGTTTCGGGTCATGAATGAGGGAACAGCACAGGCCGAGTTTCTGCTTCATCCCGCCGGACAGTTTCCCCGCGGGACGGCCCAGAAAAGGATAAAGCCCCGTGCTGCGCGTGAGGTCGTCGATGCGCCGTCTGCGCTCGGCGGCACCGTGCCCAAACAGACGGGCAAAGAACTGAAGATTTTCTTCGACGGACAGAGTGGGATATAAATTTTTGCCGAGCCCCTGCGGCATATAGGCAATCAGCGGACACACGTTGTCGCGGTGCCGTTTTTCCCGCATGTCGCCGCCCAGCACTTCCACCGTTCCTTCCTGAATCGCGTGCGCGCCGGAAATCAGCGAAAGCAGACTGGACTTGCCGACGCCGTCGGGGCCGATAAAGCCCACCATGCAGTCGGACGGGATATCCAGCGACAGGTCGTCAATCGCAAGCGTTTTGCCGTAATGCAGCGTAACGCCCGCAATATGCGCCACAGGCGGGCGCTGCACGAAAGAATCGGGCATTATTTAGATTCCTTGAGCTTCAGGAACTCCGGCCAGTCGGCCCCTGCATCGACCTTGACCCAGGTCAGGCCGGGCAAGCCCGTTTTGACATACTCGACGCGGTCTTCAAGATATTCGGGCGGAATGTTCGCCTTGACTCTAAACATCAGCTTCTGGCGTTCGACTTCCGTCTCCACCGTCTTCGGCGTAAACTGCGCAACGCTCGCTACAAATGAAATGCGCGCGGGGATGACCGTTTTTGGGAACGCGTCAAGCACAATCCTTGCCTCGCTGTCCAGCGCCACCTGCCCCGCTGCCATCTCGGGCAGATAGAACGTCATATAGATGTCCGTAAGGTCGACGAGGTTCAGCAGTTTGCCGCCCGCGCCAAGGACTTCGCCCGGCTGCGCGACGCGGTACTGAATCCGTCCGCTTCTTGGAGCCAGAAGATAAGAGTCTTCAATATCGGCTTCGATACGCTTGATCTTCGCCTCGGCGGCCTTAATGTCCGCCTGCCTGCTGATCACATCGGCTTTCGCCGCTTCGATTGCCGCCTGATTTACCATGACTTGCGCCTTCGCGGATGCAAGAGAAGCTTTCGCGCCGCTCAGGTTCGTTTCGTCGTCATCAAACTCTTCGATCGGGACAGCGCCCTTTCCGACAAGCAGTTTCGAACGGTTATATCTGCGCTGCATCGCGTCCAGCGTACTCGTGCGCTCCAGCACGAACGCCTCGGAGACTTTCTTATCGCTTTCGCGCTGCACAACCTGCGCGACCGCGCTCTTTTCGTCCGTAATCGCCTTCTGGAGCTGTGCCTTCGCTTCTTCAAGCTCCGCTTCCAGCGTGTTCGTCTGCATCACCGCCAGAAGCTGGCCTTCCTTCACGTAATCCCCTTCGTCGACAAGAATTTTATCGACCCGGCCGGACAGCTTAGTCGCGATATCAATCTCGGTCGCCTCGATTCTGCCGTTGCCGGATGCAAAGCCCCTATGCAATTCCTTATCCGCGCGTACCTGAGAAAAATAAAAACCGCCCGCTACAAGAAGCAATAAAACAACCGGGATAACCATCTTGGGTGTGATTTTGAACTTCATATCATGTCCTCTTTTCCGCAGATATTGGCAAATCAGCCTGAAATACTCTTAAATAAAAGACGCCGGGAGACTGGCCGAAACATATTCCTCACGAACTATAATATACCATTTACTCGTTGGAAATCACAAGTCAGACTGTAAATAAAACAGCGGATCTCCTGTGCGTCTTTCACTTCCGCGAAGTATTTTAAGGGCAGAGAAGACAATTTTCAATGTGTAATTCGCGTAGTGTAAATGAGATATCTTCGCTGATTCAATAATTCGCGTCTACCAGAAGAAAAGCGCCGGGCTTATGCGAAAAGAGTTATATGTTTCCTTCTTATTTATATATTGCATCCGGGCCAAACGTGCGACTGGCGCCCGCGCAGATAAGCCGGCCGGTGCCATACAGGCACCGGCGCGTTTACATCGTTATATAAAAAAAGTATCAGCGGGAGAAAAACAATTTTTCGCCGCGCCCTTTTCGTACGATCCGCTTAAACAGATTGCAAAACCCACTTCGCCATTTCGCGTACCTCTTCGCGCGGATCGTTCAAAACCGATTCGACAAGCGGACGATATTTTTCTTCAAAATTATTACGGATCGCATTCAGCACATTGCACTTCCATTTCCAGATTACATCCGGCCCAATGTACCAGAATTTTTTTTGGAAAAGGTCGCGCATCGTATCTTCGTCCATTTTCAAAATTTTTTCATATGAAATTTGTTCCGCCAACTCGGCAAGGCCGGGAAAATCATCTTCCTCAGTCCATGCGCCTTTGTTAAGCGGACAGGCGTTCTGGCAGGAATCGCATCCGTAGATCCATTTTCCGCTTTTTTCGTAAATTTTTTCGCCCGGCGTCACGGTGCTCAGGCATAATAAATAGGAAATGCACTTCGTGCCGTTCATCTGAAAAGGTTCTGAGAGCGCGCCGGTCGGGCAGGCGCGCATGCAAAGGTCGCAGCCCTCGGGACATTTTTTCAGCGTCGACTCGACTTTCAGCTCCGCGCTTTGATCAATTACGTAGGCGTGCAATTGGCACCAGGACCCCTGCGCGCTGTAGAAGAAATTATTTTTGCGAACGACGCCGACGCCAGCCTTCGCCGCAGCCCAGCGCATCGCCGTTATGCCGAAATCCCGCTTTGCCTCCCAGCGCAAACCCAGCGCGTCAAGCTCTGTCTGGAATTGCAGTGTGCTGTGAAAATCTTCCGAATCCTCGTCCAAACGTCCGTCAAAACAATATAATTTGCCAATCTGCCCCTCGAGGTTCGCCGGCATCCGGTATTTGCCATACCAGCTCACGCAAATCACGACGGATTTCGCCCAGGGAATCGTTTTTTCGGGCGTAGCGAATGAGGCGAATTGCTCATACAGCGGTTTTGAATCCGGAAAAAGTTCAATCCTCTTTTGGACGGCGTCCGCATAAGCATGCATCTCGTCCACCAGAACAATACCGCACTCCGCAAAACCGGCGCGCTTCGCCGCAGTTACAATTTTTTTTGCGAGATCTGTTTCCTTCGTCATCTCCACTTCTCCTTTTCTGCTGTGTACATGAATACGGACACGAAATTTTTTTTGCGTAGAAAAGATGCCCCCGCGCTTTTCCCTTTTTCGTCCCGGAAAGTTTTAAAAGAAATTTAAACCAACTTGCCCCGGACTCTAATCCGGAATGGAATCCCCCTTCGCATACTCGCACTTTTACAACGCTTCGCAG
>JAJDJB010000045.1 GCA_030266985.1 Synergistaceae bacterium OttesenSCG-928-D05 | reverse complement strand
ACAAGATGAAAGAAATTCGATACAATATAAGTAAGGCACGGTGTACTCTATTTTGTATGATGTTTAGGAGGGCTAAGTATGAAGAAACAAAGGCGGATTTTTTCATTTGTCTTGGCGTTGCTGTTGGTTTTTGCCTTTGCGGGCATGAGCGCGGCGGAAGTGGTGGAGATCGGGTCGGCGGAAGAGCTAGTTGCGTTCGGCGAAAGGGTCAACGCGGGCGAGACGGCGCTTGGCGCGAAACTGACGATGAACATTGATTTGACGGGCGTAACGTGGGAACCGATTGGGAAGTATATCTTGCCCGAATCGGGAGACGATGAAGTCATCGAGACTACAGCCGAGCCCATGCCAACGGACAACAGCTATAACGGCGTGTTCGACGGAAACGGCAAAACGATTACCGGGCTCAAACTTACGTCGGCCGACGCGGCGCTGTTCGTTTATTCGTACGAGTATGATGATGGTGACATCGACTTTGATTATTATTTAGTTACCGGGCTGTTCGGCGTGCTGTCGCAGGATGCGGAAGTCCGCAACCTGAATATCGCAAGCCCGGACATCGACCTGTCTGATGGACCTGAAAGGTATTCTCTAGCGGGATCCGTTGCGGGGTACAGTGCGGGGAAAGTTGAGAGCTGCGGCGTGCAGGGCGGGACAGTGCTGTCGAGTAGTTCAGCAGGCGGCGTTGTCGGCTGGAGCGTCGGCGAAGTTACGAACAGCATGGCGAGTGGAATGGGCAGCATTGAAGGTCGCTATGCAGGCGGCGTTGTTGGATATAACGAAGGCACAATCACGAACAGCAGTGCAAGTGATATCGATAGTATATATGGCGAGTATGCAGGCGGCGTTGTAGGAGGAAATTATGGGGCGATCGGCAGTTGCATCGTACGCGATGTTGTGCTCTCGGGGATAGTGGACGTAGGCGGCCTAGTAGGCGGGCATTGGGGTGGACTCATAGAAAACAGCGCGGCTTTCCGTGTCGTTATCGACTCGTATAACGAAACCCCTAGTTATTTTAATGAAGCCTATTCCGGCGCGCTGGTCGGATTTTGCAGGGCGGAAATGCGCAACTGCGCGGCGGTCGAAATGGAACAAAAGAGCGTTTCCGCCGCGGTTTCCGGAGACGCAGATGACGTTTATGCCTACGCGGGCGGCGCGCTCGGGTATTTGGATGAAGAGTATCCCAACACAAAGCTCACAAACTGCGTCTATCCGGCAGGCGTCGTGAACACGGACGGGATATACAGCGCGAAGTTCGGCGATCCCAAAGAATGGGCGATTGGGAATGTCTCGCCGGATGAGATGGGCGATTATCCCGATATCACGGGTGTGAAATCTTATGACGCAGCGCTCTCCGGAGATCAGCTCCCCGCAATCGTGGCGATGATCGAGCAGGGCATGTCGGTCACGGTGGAAAAGGGTAAAACGTACGAGCTCGACATCACGACGCTGCCCGGCACGCAGGGAATAGAAGACATGACCTTTACGTGGGCGACGGAAGACGAGAGCATCGTAACGATATCCGGAAACGGCATGATCGTGACGCTCACGGGTGTGGAACTTGGCGCTGCAAACGTAACGTGCACGATCGAGGGCGGTCTTGAAGCGGAATTGACCTGCGCAGTGACGGTCGTCGAAGCAACTTCCGGCGGCGGCGGCTCAAGCAGCAACTGCGGCACACTCCCCAGCGTGTTCGCGCTCTTCGCACTCGCGGCGCTGCCGTTCATCAGAAAACAGAAATAATAAAATCGTAAAAGAATAAAAAGCACACCAAACGCGCAGGGGTTTCGTTCACTCGAAACCCCTGCGTGTTTTGTCAAACCCCGGATTGCCGTGTCGGCAGTGTCTCCTGATGGAGAAAACAGCCGATCTCCCTCGGCTGGAAAATTACCGGGGCTAAAGGCACGTCCTTTCGTGCGTTTGTGCGGAAAGAAAAAACGCCTCGATGGAAATTTTAATGTTCCTCATCCGTCCGTTTTCCTAAAACGCACACATTGTTACACGCGCCATCATGAGGAAAGCAAGAAACATACGCAAAGTAAAAATCAACAGGGAGAAACGCCGATAACGACGAATGCGAAGTCCCGGGATCGCATAAGCAGAGAGCCAGCGCCCCGGCAATGTCTTAGCCGGGGCGCTGTGCGAATCACTTCGTTTTTCCATTTTTATTTATTTGGGGATGGTGCCGTCGACTCCCTCAACAAACCAGCTCATGCTGAGCATCTGGCCGTCGTCGAGCTTCTCGCCCGCTTTCACCTGGACGCTGCCGTCCTGCGCTTTGATTGGACCGTGGAAGACGTCCCAGGCGCCGGAGAGGATTTTTTCTTTTTCAGCCGCTACGACTTTTTTCGTTTCGGCGGAGACAGCTTTGCCGTATTCGGAGAGGTCTACCATGCCGTCTTTCATGCTCCACCAGATCTGTTCGGATTTCCACGTGCCGTTCGCGATTGCCTTCACCGCGTAGTCGTAGTACATGCCCCAGTTCCACACGGGCGTTACGAGGTGGCGTGTCGGCGCGTATTTGTCCATCGGGTTGTTGTAGCCGATGACCCACATGCCGAGTTCTTCGGCTGCCTGCGGTGCGCCGCCGGTGTCCGCGTGCATTGCGATGGTGTCGCATTTCGCGTCATAGAGCGCCTTCGCTGCTTCTTTTTCTTTCGCGGGGTCGTGCCACGTGAAGATCCAGACGACTTTTACTTTCGCGTTCGGGTTGACTTTGCGCACGCCGAGCGTGAAGGCGTTGATGCCGCGGATGACTTCGGGGATCGGATAGGCGGCGACGTAGCCGATGAGGTTCGATTTTGTCGCGGCGCCCGCCACGAGTCCGGAGAGGTAGCGCGGCTGGTACATGCGGCCGAAGTAGGTGCTGACGTTCGGCGCGTCTTTATATCCGGAGCAGTGCATGAAATATACGTCGGGGTGGCGTTTCGCCACGTTGATGACGTGGTCCATGTAGCCGAAGGAATTTGCGAAGATGACCTTTGAGCCGTTGCGGATCGAGGTCTCCATGACGCGCTCGGAGTCGGGGCCTTCGGGAACGGACTCGACCGTCGCGCTCTTGACCTGCGGGTTTCTTTCCTGCATCAGGAGGCGGCCCTGTTCGTGCATGTAGTTGTAGCCGCCGTCGCCCTTCGGTCCGACGTAAATGAACGTGGGTTTCTGGTCCTCGAACTTGATTGGTCCGAGCGCCGCGAACGCTGCCGCCGCGAAGCACAGAACCAATATTACTGCAATTAATCCGCGTTTTTTCATCTTGAAAATTCCTCCTTAATATTCCTCCGGATCTCGGAGCACGTTGAAAAATGAAGTAGAAACGAAAAACCAACGCCTAAAGAATAGCATAAATTACGTATGTTTTTGCAAAAAATTTTTCAAGTGTGATTGCGGACTGGAAGCTGCCGAAATGACGTTGGGAAGAAGTTACCTGTCTGGATATACTTTTTTCATCAAAAAGGAGGGAATCGGATGCGAGTGTTATCATTGTTTTTTCTGCTTGTGCTTGTCTTTGTCGAAATCGGGGGGAGTCGTCCGGCTGAAGCCGCGCCGGTTCCGATTTTCCCGATTCCTGTTCATTTGAAGGCGAGCGAAAGTCTATATGACACGGGAGCTGTGCAGATCGAGCTTTTGGAGAACGGCGTGCTCCAGCTTTCGGAGATTGATTTCAGCAAGGGCGAGGATTTTAAAAACGTTAAGAAAACCATGATTCCTACGATCGCCGCGTGGCGGACGTTTATCCGCGAGTGCGATGAAATCGGCCTGTGGAGATGGAAAGAGTCTTACGTGGAGCTTGGTGTTTTGGACGGTCTGGAGTGGAGCGTCGAGGTCGCTTTCGAAGATGAAAAGGGCGAAATGGTGCGGTCCGTAAAGAGTCGCGGCGTCAATCAGTTCCCGTTCGGGCGGTCGACTTCGGAGGAGCGGAGCGAGGAATATAAAGCGTTTTGGGAAGCCGTTAAAAAATTGATGGACGTCCCGGGCTGGGACATCGAAACGATGTTGTTTGATTAAATTTGAAAAAAAGAATTTATTTGGATAAAGACAGCGAAAACGCGGGGGCGCGAAATTCCCCGCCTTTTTTCATCGTACAGCCTTGGCATCAGAGGCCGGATCGTTTTTCACGGCATCGCGAAACATGGAATAATGGATTGTTTTACGGGAAAAAATTCACGAAAAATTAACGGTTTTTTCAAGCGTTTGTAACGGTAATTTGGTATGGTCACGGTCAGTAGTAAGAATAAGGAGATGATAGAAGATGTACAAAGGGAAATGGACGTTCATTTTGGCTGCGGTCGCAGTCATCGTATTTGGGATCGCGGGATTTGCCGCGGCGGGCGAAGTGCCGCCGCTTGAGGCCGGGTATTATCAGCTTGGCTCCGCGGAGGACCTGAAATGGTTCCGCGACAGTGTCAACGCAGGCAGCGCGGATATCAACGCGCAGTTGACGGCGGATATCGACCTGAGCGCGGAGACGCCCTGGAAGCCGATCGGCGTGCTGCGCAATGAGGCGGCGGGAGACTATGAGGCCTTCTCCGGTGTATTTGACGGGCAGGGACACAAAGTCACCGGTCTGACGATCAAAGACCCGGAGATCGGGCACCAGGGGCTTTTTGGCTATGTGCGGGGTACGGAGGAAAATCCGGCCGTCGTGAAGAATCTGTCGGTTGAGAATGCGGTGATCAGCGGTAAGTTTGAGATTCCCGATATCGCTTTTGGCGCGGTTGCGGCGCGGTCAATGCTCGCGCTCTTCAGCAACTGTTCCGCGTCCGGAACGGTCGACGTGGAAGGGCAGAGCGCAGGCGGAATCCTTGGCATCGGGAACGAAACGACAGTTACGGGTTCAACTTCTTCTGTCAATGTTACGGCTTTGAACCATGTTGGCGGTATCGCGGGCGTTTTTTATGACGGCGTGATTACCGACTGTTCCGTGTCCGGGGCGATTCACGCCCGCACGTTCGGCGGGGGAATCGCAGGCACCTTCGCGAAGTTTGAAGATGATTCGCCTACCGTTCCGGTGTTGCGGAACAATACTTTTTCCGGCACGATTACGGGCACCCGCAATATCGGCGGAATCGGCGGATCGATCAGCGGCGCCGTGGACGTGGAAGATTTCTCGGATAGCGTCTTCGTCATCGTCGAAAATTGTACGGTGACGACGCCGAAACTGGAAGCGGGCGGCAATGCGGGCGGCGTCGCCGGGCGAATTTTCTGCACGAAGATTTCCGATTGTTCTCTGTTTCTGGACGTCGCCGCGCTGGAAGAGCTGGGTAAGGACGAAGAGTTCCCGGGCCGCTTTGCCGGCGGGGTTGTCGGCTCCAACGTTGGGTTCAGCGTGATCGACAGGAGTTTCCATCGCGGAACTGTTTCGGCGGAAACCGGTTATGCCGGAGGCATTGCCGGGTATTCTCTGGTTGCGGATATTTACAACTGCGTTTCGCAGTCGGACGTCAAGACAATGGCAAACGGCTCTGTCGGCGGAATCGTTGGACGCAACGAGGGCGGCCGCATCGCAAACTGCGCCGCGTCGGGCAAGATTTCATCTATAGGTGAAAACAGCGGCGGCGTTGGCGGTATCGTTGGACACAACATCCCCTTTTTGACAACGGACAAAGAGCTGTTCCTCTGCTCGTCGGTCAATAATACGTCGACGGCGGATGTTTCCGGCGGCGCGGCGATCGGCGGTATCGTCGGTCAAAGCGATACGGGTACGATTCAAAACTGCACGGCGCTCGGTACCGTTCAGGGGGATACGTTTGTCGGAGGAATCGCAGGAGTTAATTTCGTCTCTGCCCACATGAAGGACCATTCGCAGGAACCGCTGGACGCGCTGATCCGTAACTGCGCGGCGTCTGTTTCGTTTGCCGATCCCGAGGCAACGATGCTCGGCGGAATCGTTGGCCGAAACGGCACGCAAGGCGAAGGCATCCCCTTCGTGCCCGAGCAGTTTACGATAGAGGGAGATTTCTACTCAGGGGAATTTGAAATTGTGCTGAATCCCGGGGCGCCGCTGCCCGGCGACGAGGACGAACCGGACGGCGGGACGATGAAGAACAACAGCTGGTCGACCGCAAGCGGTGCGAAAGCGTTCTACGGCGAATGGAATAGCGGAATCAGCGAGGACATCGTTGCGCTCGATAGTTTTGACGACGTCGTGACGTCCTATACCGCGGCGCCGGACGGCAGTTTCGTCATCAACGACTTCACGCCGAAAACGCTCTTCCGTACGTTCCCCGGCAAAAACCCCGAAACTGTCACCGAGGGCCCTGTCCTCACCGTTTCGGCTTTGGGCCTTGCAGCGTCGGTAAACGGCGACAATAATGTGGAAGTCATGGGTTTCCTTGCGGGCAAATATGTTGTCCACGCTGACCTGACGTTGTCTGCGACCAAATTTGGCGCAAACGACGTCAAGGCACTCGTACTTGGCAGCGAGAGTGATCCGGCGCTTGGCGCGCACGTCGTCTCGAATGTGAATGCCGGAAACGGCGGAAGCAGCGGCTGCGGCACGGCAGGGTTCTCGCTCGCCATTTTGGCGGCGCTGCCGCTTTTCGTCCGCAAACGTCGTTCGTAAAAAAACGACTGCAATAAAAAAGATAAACGACGGCCTGCCGAACGATCGGCGGGCCGTTTTTGTCGAGTAACTAAAGATGGGACAATGCTGCTCTTCTTATTTAATAAGAAGAAAACAGAAACGAATGAAAAATAAAACGAAAACGCGGGGCGCGAAATTCCCCGCGTTTTATGCGTCGATCTTATCTTTATCCGAACATCCGGAGCAGCCACCGCCGCCCCCGCATCGCCCTCAGCCTTTTTTGTTCTTGTCCTTCGCCGCGACGTGTTTATATGCCAGAAACAACATTCCCGCAAGAATTACCCATCCGAGTATCATCCTCAAACCACCCACATCCCTTCGCATACGATAATAAAACATCGTACGCGCGCCCGCAAGCGGAAAAAAAAGAACCCCGGTCCTTGGGAGGAGGCCGGGGCGTAAAAGGAGGATTCTTGGCGAAAATCAAGACGCTGCGGAGGGTTCAGGCAGCCCTCCGCAGAAAGGGAAACGGGAAGGAGTTTGCGTTTTCTGCAGATCAGTGCAAAACACGCATCTGGAAATCAAATGTCAAAAAGCTATGCGGAGTCTTGCTTCGCATTTAGTTAGCGTTCGCTAACCACAAGAAGAGTTTAACAATCCCGACCGACTTTGTCAAGTATAAATTTTGAAGAAAAAAAGAAATTTTTGCGAAAGTGAAATACCGGGCGGCGACGGTGTTTTATTGTATATAGAGCTGCCATTTGTCGGGAACGAACTGTGCCGTAAATAAGGACGAACGCGCAAAACAAAAAAAACGCCCCCGTATGAGGGCGATTTTTGATGCGTCAATGTGTGCGGCAGTTACTTCTTGCAGCTTGAACCGCATCCGCTGCATCCGCAGCTGCAGGGATTTTCTTTTCTGTTTTTGTAGGTCCTGTACGCGGCGAACGCGAGGATCGCGAAAACGATGCCGCCGACGATTAGTGTTGACATAGTTCTTTCGCCTGCCTTCCTTTTAAATTGCTCGGATCATAGGGCGCCTTCAGCAGCATGTAGATAATAAAAGCGAGCAATATCGCAGCGATAACCGCCCAGGGCGTGAAGCCGCCGCCGGTGAAGGCGAGTCCGAGCTGGTAGATGATGAGCGCAGCGACGTATGCGAGGCTGGTCTGGTACGCGATGGCGATGAAGGTCCATTTCGCCGTTACCATTTCGCGGCGGATTGCGCCAATCGCCGCAAAGCAGGGTGCGCAGAGCAGGTTGAATACGAGGAAGGAGAAGGCGGCAAGCGGCGTGTAATCCGCGCGCAGCGTGCTCCAAATCTCTACGCCGTCCTCCGCGACTTCTTCCATGCCGTAGAGGATGCCGAATGTGCCAACGACGTTTTCTTTTGCGACGAGACCAGTGAAAGTCGCGACCGCAGCTTTCCAGTTGCCCCAGCCGAGCGGCGCGAAGAGCGGCGCCACCAGGTTGCCGATCGATGCGAGGAGGGACTCTTCGGCGTCGACCATTTCAAATGAACCGTTGAAGGAGCTCAGGAACCAGATGAGCGCGCAGGCGAGCAGAATGATCGTTCCCGCTTTTTTGACGAACGCGGAGCCGCGCTCGTAGGTGGACAGAAGTACGCCCTTGAGGCGCGGCATGTGGTAAGCGGGGAGCTCCATGACGAACGGAGCGGGATCGCCCGCGAAGAAACGCGTTTTTTTGAGCATGACGCCCGAGAGAATGATCGCGGCGACGCCGATGAAGTAGCTGACGGGGCCGACCCAGACAGCTTCGTCAAAGATTGCGCCCGCGATGAGCGCGATGATCGGCAGCTTCGCGCCGCAGGGGATGAACGTCGTTGTAATGACGGTCATTCTGCGGTCGTTTTCACTTTCGATCGTGCGTGACGCCATGATGCCCGGCACGCCGCAGCCCGTTCCGATCAGAATCGGGATGAAGGATTTGCCCGAGAGGCCGAATTTGCGGAAGATACGGTCCATGATGAACGCGATGCGCGCCATGTAGCCGCTGTCTTCGAGAATCGCGAGGCAGAGGAAGAGCACGAGCATCTGCGGCAGGAAGCCGAGTACCGCGCCGACGCCGCCGATGATCCCGTCCAAAATAAGCGCGTTGAGCCATTCCGCCGTGCCGAGCGATTCAAGCGCCGCTTCGGCGTAGCCGGGGACGAATTCGCCGAAGAGCGCGTCGTTGACCCAGTCCGTCATCATTCCGCCGATCGAGGAGATCGAGAGATAGTAGACGACGAACATGACCGCCGCAAAAATCGGAAGCGCCAGAACGCGGTTCGTTACAATGCTGTCGATTTTGTCAGACGTCGTTATGTTCGAGGAGCTCTTTTTGTTGAGAATTCCTTTTATATGTTTCGTGATATAGGTGTAGCGTTCGTTTGTGACGATAGATTCGCTGTCGTCGTCAAGCGCGTCTTCGCAGGCGGTGATGAGGGATTCGATGCGCGCGGCGGCTTCGTTCGGCAGAGGAACGTTCTCCGCGACCGATTGATCGCGCTCGAAAAACTTCACCGCGTGCCAGCGCAGGTTCGAAAGCGGCGTGTTGTCGCGCAGAATCGCTTCGATCTGGTCGATAGACTCTTCGACCTTGCCTTCAAACAGATGGCGGGGTTCGCATGCTGTTTTTGACTGTGCGGCCTCTATCGCTGCCTGCACGAGTTCCTTTACGCCGCGGCCCTTGACGGCCGAAACTTCGATGACCGGACAGCCAAGCAGCGCGGAGAGTTTTGCGGCATTGATTGTGTCGCCGCTTTTTTCCACGACGTCCATCATGTTAAGTGCGACGACGACCGGCAGTCCGAGTTCCATGAGCTGTGTCGTCAGGTAAAGGTTGCGTTCGAGATTTGAAGCGTCGACGATGTTGATGATTGCGTCGGGGCGTTCGTTGATCAGGTAGTTCCGCGAAACGACCTCTTCCAGCGTGTAGGGCGAAAGTGAATAAATGCCCGGCAGGTCCTGGACCACGACCTCTTTGTTGCCCTTGAGGCGCCCTTCCTTTTTTTCAACGGTAACGCCCGGCCAGTTGCCCACGTACTGCGAACTTCCGGTCAGGTCGTTGAAAAGTGTTGTTTTACCGCTGTTCGGATTTCCCGCCAGCGCGATGACGATAGACATATCTCTTCCTCCTCAGAAAATAGAAACGAATAAAAACGAGCGGCCCGGGCGGGCTAGATGACCTCGATCATCTCCGCGTCCGACTTGTGCACGCTAAGCTCGTAGCCCCTCACGTTCACTTCGATCGGGTCGCCGAGCGGCGCGACCTTGCGCACAAAAAGCTCCGTGCCCTTTGTGATGCCCATATCCATGATGCGCCGTCTCGTGGGCCCCTGTCCATGGAGTTTCACGACGTGAACCGTGTCTCCGGGTTTCATTTCTTTCAGTGTCTGCATAGAACATCCTCCTCAGAAAGATAAAGGCTGCGAAAGCAGCCGTTTTTACTTGTTTTGCGTTTATGGAACGGTGCGGTGAAAAGTTCCCCCGCTACACGATGATCCTGTTTGCAAGCGTCTCGTCGATTGCGATCCGCGAGTCCTTAATGCAGAGGATCACATTGCCGCCGTGACGGCTGACGACAGAAATTTCCTGCCCTTCCACAAAACCGAGATGTGCGAGGTGGCGGCGCATTTCATCGCGTCCCGATATTTTTTTGATCCGGTTCTTCTCGCCGATGGCGGCCATCGTTAGAGGCATTATTTTGAGCACTCCTTTCGAACTTCACTTCGCAAAATCTGGCAAAGAAATTATTAGCGCGTGCTAACCATTCGCGTAAAGTTTACATCCGCTAACCACAAAAGTCAAGTGACACTGCCAATTTAAAACAATTGTAAAATAGTTAGATAACGCTTACTATGGCGTTTTTACAGAGCGTTTTCCGCGATGATTCTTCGCGGTATAATGGAAACCGGTATGGGGGTGCTCCGGTGGGCAAAGAAAAAACTGCGAAATTTGAAGACAATGAAATAATATGCTGGTGCAAAGAGGTTACGGTGCGCCAAATTCGCGATGCGGTCGAAAACGGGGCACGCTCTGCGGATGCTGTTTCACGCGTGACGGGTGCGGGGGCCGGTACGGAATGTGCCGTGAAAAACCCGAAAGGCACCTGATGCCGCGCAGATCTTTCACGGGTCGTGGAAGGACTTTTAATGGAAATGAAAAAACGGGGACGGAAAAAATCATCATGAAACACCTTTGCGTCGCGCTAGGGTTTTTCTTTTTCGGCCTCGGCACAATCGGCGCCTTTCTACCCGTCTTGCCGACGGTGCCGTTTTTGTTGCTCGCGGCATATTTTTTTGCGAAGGGTTCCAAACGTTTCAACGACTGGTTCATTGCAACGAAACTCTATCAGGCGCACCTGGAAAGCTTTGTCCGTGACCGCGCGATGCCCCTGCGCTCCAAACTCTGGATATTGTTCTACGCTTCTTCGATGCTGCTTTTCGCCTTTTTCATGATGAAAAACATCTACGGACGCGTCTTCATCCTGGCTCTCATGGCGTTCAAATATTATTATTTCTTCTTCCGAATCAAAACAGCGCCGCCCGAAACAGAAAAAATTCCCGCCCACGCGGAAGAATAATTTTCAAAACGCGGCGATAAAGTGCGCTAAGACAAAAAACGCCCCCGGGAGAATCCGGGGGCATTTGCGAAGTTAGCGC
>JAJDJB010000044.1 GCA_030266985.1 Synergistaceae bacterium OttesenSCG-928-D05 | reverse complement strand
TACGCTTCTGGTGCAGGACAACGCGAATATTTTTGCAAACGCGAACGTAAAAGCGACGCTGACGATTTCACTTTCCGACGGCAGAATCTTTGAAAAAGCGATCGCGAAAGGCGCTGTCACGGCTGCGGCAAACTCCATGCTCGCCGAATACAAAGGCACGGGCAAATATGATTTCGTCGGTACAAATGAAAAAATGGGCTCAAATTTGAATCCGGATCACCAGCTCGACGTTTCGGTGAACGCGAGCGGCACGATTACCGGTATTCGGGTGCGCAGCGATAAGACGAAGAAAACATGGGATACGATCGACGGCAATGGCAACTCGCTCGTAGCCGTTACCAACGCGAAAGGCGAACGCCTGAACAAGCAGGACGGTTCCGTTTCGATTCCGCTCAGCGGCGCGGCGAATTTCTCCCTCTGGTTTGAAGAAGATGCGGATAATTCCCCCTACCTCGTGACGTTCGTGCTTTCAAACGGCCAGGTTATTGAGGCGGCGACGAAAGCAGCCGCTGCTTCAGACCAGAAGACGGATCCGAAAACGCCGGTTAAACGCGACGTGACGTTCCTCACCGCAAAACCCGCGGTCGTTAAGGTCGACCTCGTTGGCAAAAACAAAAAGCCCGCTGGAAACGGCGCGCAGGATACATCGGTCAAAGTCGAGATCAACGGCAACGGAAAAATCGTGGCGATGACGCTCGCCGACTCATCCAGCATGGGATGGGATACATTGACAAGCAACAACGGCCGCTGGCTGCTCGGCGTTCGCGAAGGCGCGAAGCTCCTGAACAAGGCGGACGGCACGATCAATATCCAAATTCAGGGCAGCAAAACACTTGAGTTGCTCATGCAGGACAACGGAAAACTGCGCGCGGCTACGGGAAATTTAACCCTCTCCATCACATGGGGCAACGGCAAGGTTACGACAAGCCAGCTTGTCTGGTAGCGTCATAGAAGACACCGCTATTCGAACATAATATCTCGGAGCTCCCGGTCTTAGCCGGGAGCTCTTTTTTGTTGCGCATGGCCGGTTCATTGCTGCGTCCCGTCATTTCTCGATTCGAAATTGCACATGGGTTTATGAAAAGCTTTAATACAGTATATTGATTATATAAATATTAAGGTTATTTTACAAAAACACGTTATGTTATGACATCAATTTACAATTTAATACGAATAAAATAATATATACTTGACAAAACACTTTACTTTTTGCTAATCTACGTGCGGCGCAGCCACATGTATTTTTCACGCTCCATAATCATCTCACTATAGTTACGGAGGAAACAGTCCATGTCAGCAGTCACACAGCAAAAAACATCATTCTTCAATAAGTTCCTGAACGGCGTAGAAGCCGTCGGCAACAAACTGCCCCATCCCATCACACTGTTTGCGATCTTCGCGCTCATCGTAATCGTCATCTCTGCAATTTGCGAAGCGCTCGGTGTTTCCGCAACGGGAGATCTGGTCAACAGAGCCACCAATTCTGTGGAAACGCAGACGATCACCGCAATCAGCCTGATGAACAAAAAAGGCATTGTCTATATGCTCACGAGCGCGGTCAAGAATTTCACAGGCTTCGCGCCGCTCGGCACAGTTCTTGTCGCGATGCTCGGCGTCGGCGTTGCGGAAAGCAGCGGCTACATTTCCGCAACGCTTCGCCACACGGTCAAAATCACACCGAAACAGATCATTACGCCGGTCGTCGTCTTTCTAGGCGTTATGTCAAACATCGCTTCGGACGCCGGATATGTCGTCCTCATTCCAATCGGCGCGCTCATGTTCATGGCGTACGGACGGCACCCGCTGGCAGGACTCGCGGCGGCTTTTGCCGGCGTTTCGGGCGGCTTTTCTGCGAACCTTGTAATCGGAACGACAGACCCGCTTCTTTCCGGAATCACAAATGAAGCGGTAAAACTCATCGACCCGAATTACATCGTTCACCCTACGGCAAACTGGTACTTCATGTTTGTCTCCACGTTCCTCATCACAATCGTTGGCACCTTTGTCACTAATAAAATCGTAGAACCCCGCCTCGGCAAATGGTCGCCCAGCATGCTCAGCGACGACGAAGATATCAGCGCCGCTTCAACGCAGGATCTGACGGCATGTGAGAGAAAAGCACTGAAAGCGGCAAATTACACGCTTCTTTTCATGCTCCTTGCGATCATCGTTCTGGCGATTCCCGAGAGCTCGTTCCTTCGCAACCCGAAAACTGGCAGCCTCATCGCGGGCGCGCCCCTCATGGACGGGATCATTTTCCTGATTGCGATTTATTTCTTCATCCCCGGCGTTGTATATGGAAAAGTTTCGGGCAGCTTCAAAGGTGAAAAAGACATCGCGCAGGCACTCGGCAAAAGCATGGCCTCTATGGGCGGATACATGGCGCTGGTTTTCGTCGCTGCGCAGTTCATCGCCTACTTCGGCTATACGAAACTCGGTACGATCCTCGCGATCAACGGCGCGAACTTCCTGAAAGAAACGGGAATCGGCGGCATTCCGCTTATGCTGCTCTTCATCCTTTTCTCAGCGTTCATCAACCTCTTTATGGGTTCGGCGTCCGCGAAGTGGACCATCATGGCCCCAGTTTTCGTTCCGATGTTCATGCTTCTCGGCTATTCTCCGGAACTCACGCAGGTCGCATATCGCATCGGCGACTCCTCGACAAACATCATCACGCCGCTCATGTCCTACTTTGCGATGATTATCGTTTTCGCGAAGCGTTATGACAAAGACGCGGGAATCGGCACTTTGATTTCAACAATGCTCCCCTACTCCATGACATTTCTCGTCGGATGGTCTATCCTATTGGTCATATGGATGCTGCTGGGTCTGCCGGTCGGCCCCGGCGCGCCGCTTATGATTTAATGAGGGAGTGAAGAAATGATCAATCAGGAACGGCTGTTAAAGACATTTCTGGAGTACGTGCAGATCGACAGCGAAACAGGAAACGAGAAAAATATGGGTGAACGACTCATAAAAGATCTCGAAGCGCTCGGCTGCAAAGTCTGGAAAGACGACGCAGGCGAAAAAATAGAGTCCAATGGTTTCAACGTATACGCAAAGCTGGACGGGGACGATTCAATGGAGCCTCTCTTGTTCAGCGCCCACATGGACACGGTGAAACCCGGCAACGGCGTAAAGCCGGTTGTGGCGGACGGGATAATCAAGAGCAGCGGGGACACGATTCTCGGCGGCGATGATAAATCCGGCGTTGTTGGCATTATCGAGGCGCTTTCCGTTGTACGCGAAAAATCGATGAAGCATCGCCCGGTCGAAGTACTTTTCAGCGTTTCGGAAGAGGGCGGTATGAGAGGCGCAAAAAACGCGGATTACACGCAATTCGCTTCTCGCGAAGCAGTCGTTTTGGACAGCGGCGGCAACGTAGGCGCGGTCATGACGGCAGCGCCGGGACAAATCAAGTTCAACGCAACGGTTACCGGTAAATCTGCGCACGCCGGCGTAGCGCCTGAGACGGGGATCAACGCGATCCAGGCGGCAGCGGCCGGAATCGCAGCTATGAAACTGCTGCGGATTGACGAAGAAACTACCGCGAATATCGCAACCTTCAAATCGGAATACGCGACAAACATCGTGCCGGAAAAAGCGGTCATATATGGCGAAGTGCGCAGCCGCAGCGTAGAGAAGCTAAACGCACAGGCGGATCAAATGAAAACGTGCATGGAAGAAGCCTGCAAAAAATATGGAGCGACGCTCGAACTCGACCTTGAGACGGCTTATCTTTCCTACACGATCGCAGCGGAAGATCCTCTCGTCAAAAAAGTGGAAGATGCGTGCGGCAAAATCGGCGTCAGTATGAAAATTGGCGCAAGCGGCGGCGGAAGCGACGCAAACATCATGAACCACAACGGACTGAAAGCGGTCGTCCTCGGGACGGGCATGGACAAAGTCCACACAACTGCCGAGCAGATCACCGTTCAGAACCTGAATGACACGGCACACCTCTGCCTGGCGCTAATGTCTCCAGAAGCCTAAAACGACGTTCAAACAAGCATAAAAAAGCCCCGGTCGACATTCGCGACCGGGGCTTTTTTATGCTTGTTTTTATCTACCGCTCTTACTGAGCGAGACCAACTTCGAACGCCTTTTCGTTAAGCTCGTAAAGCTGCGCCGGAACCAGTTCTTTCAAAACCGATTTCCAGTCCAGATTTTCCAGTCCCATTGCCTTAACAAGCGCGCCAAGCAAAACAATATTCTGCGCTTTCACGTTGCCAAGCTCTTCTGCAATCTCGCTTGCGCAAAAAACTTTAATGTTCGGCACCTCGGCCTTAAGTTTTTCGATCACGTCTCCGGGATATTTTGCAGCTCCCGTCAAAACGGGCAACGAATAAATCTCAAAGTTATTTACGACCAGAGAACCACCGGGCTTTAAATATTGCAGCCAGCGGACCGCCTCGATTTTTTCAAACGCCACAAGCACGTCGGCGCCGCCTTCGGGCACAACCGGGGAAGCGACTTTCGTACCGTACCGCACGTGCGTCGTCACACTGCCGCCGCGCTGCGACATGCCGTGGATTTCAGACATTTTCACGTCATATCCTTTGCGTGCCAATCCTTCCGACAGAATCTTCGAAGCGAGGATCGTCCCTTGCCCGCCGACTCCGACAAGCAAAATGCTCTTCGTATCGTTCGTCATTTTACGCATCCTCCCTCGAAATGGCCTGTTTCGGACAAATTTGCAGGCAAATCGTGCAGCCGTTGCACGAAGCGCGGTCGATATAGACGGAGCCACCGCGGAAGTTCAGCGCCGGACATCCGGAACGCATACAGAGTTTACACTTCACGCACTTGTCCTGATCGACTTTACACTTCATATTTGCGCGCGCCTTGATAACGTCCTTAATAAGCGCGCACGGCGCAGTCGTGATAATCACGAACGGCTCGTTCGCTTCATAGCCTGTTTTGATTGCCTCTTTCGTCTCGTCCAGCATGTAGGGATCGATGAGGCGGATATTTTCTTCTTTCACGCCGCACGCTATGCAAAGCGCTTTCAGGTCGACCTGGTGTGTTTTCTCCCCCATCAGCGTCATACCTGTGCCCGGGTTTTCCTGGTGGCCGGTCATCGCCGTAATGCGATTATCGAGAATGTTCACGACGATCGGGGATTTATTAACGACCGCGTCGATCAGACCTGTGATCCCGGAATGGAAGAATGTGGAATCGCCGATTGCGGCAAAAACTTTTTCATTACGCTTCGCTTTTTCAACGGCTTTCTGAAAGCCCACGCCGCCCGATACGCTTGCGCCCATGCAAATGACGGTGTCCGTCACGCTAAGCGGCGGTACCATACCAAGCGTGTAACAGCCAATGTCCCCCGTCACGACAACGTCTTTGTATTTGCCCACTTCGTAGAAAAAGCCGCGGTGCGTACAACCCGCGCAAAGCACAGGCGGGCGCGGCGGGACTTCTACGTCTACGCTGTAACCCTGCGGCGCCGCACTTTCCGGACAGAGCGAGCGCTGTACGGTCTCAGGCGTGAGTTCGTCAATCCACGGCAACTTATCCCGGCCGATGCAATCGACGCCGATCATCTTGATAAAATCCTCAAGATACGGTTCGTTTTCTTCTATTACATAGAGAGTTTTCACCGAGGCGGCAAAGTCGCGGATTTTTTTCTCCGGCAACGGCCATGTAAAACCAAGCCGCAAATAGCTCACATCGTCGCCGAAAATTTCTTTTGCGTGGTGATAGGAAATCCCGCTCGTAACGATACCGATTTCACTGTTTTTGCCCTTCTCAACGCGGTTGAGCGGCGTCGTTTCGCTGAATTCTTTCATGCGTTTGATGCGCGCATCCAGAATAAACTTTCTCTTTTTCGCAGAGGCGGGCGCCATGACGTACTTCGACGAATCCTTTGCATAGGGTCTTACGGCGACTTCTTTCTTTTCGCCCGTTTCGACAAGCGTTTTGCTGTGGCAAATACGCGTCGTTACCCTGAAAAGAACCGGCGTGTCGAATTCCTCCGAAATGCTGAACGCCTCTTTTACATAATCAAGACATTCCTGACTGTCGGATGGTTCCAGCATGGCGATCTTTGCATGGGACGCATAATAGCGGTTGTCCTGTTCGTTCTGTGAGCTAAACAACCCCGGGTCGTCCGCAGTTACGATCACCAGCCCTCCGTTTACACCCGTATACGCAAGCGTAAATAAGGGGTCCGCTGCCACATTGAGGCCGACATGCTTCATCGCGGCAAGCGCACGCGCGCCTGCAATCGACGCGCCGGCAGCAACTTCGAGCGCGACCTTTTCATTCGTCGACCATTCTGAATAGACGTCCTTATACTGAGACATATTCTCCAATATCTCGGTAGAAGGCGTGCCCGGATACGCTGCCGCAACATGGAGGCCTGCCTCCCATGCGCCGCGCGCAATTGCTTCGTTGCCTGTGAGTAATTTTTTCATTCCCGTTCCCCTCACTTTTCAAAAAAACCGACTTCGGCTGCAACGCCAAAGTCGGGAGTTTTATTTATTTTACTGACTGCCGCCACCGTTAGTGGCAGGTGTCGTCTTCTTCCACGACATCATTGAGCATGACCCAAGAGGCCATATCAAACCGCACAAGTCCCGTCGTGATGTACATCAGTGCAAGAACAAGGAACGCGCGCTCGCGCATCACAAGGAAGCACATGATGACAAAACCAAGCAGCACAGCCATCTTGCTGCGGTTGATGTTCTGCTTGCAAAGCCGTTTCGCGTTCCAGTAAGGAATCGAGCTGACCATCAGCCCGCCAACAAAACACATGGCAGTGATCGCAAACAGCGGCGTAAGCGGGAAACCTGCCAGCACAAACGAAACAAGCGTCAACCCGCCCGCAGGAATCGGAAGTCCCTGGAACGGTCCTGTCGGAACGTGCGTCACATTGAAGCGCGCAAGCCGAAGTACGCCGCACAGTGCAAAGAAGGACGCTGCGAGCGCCCCCCATACACCGGCGTTAATACCCATGTAGACTGCGTACATCAATACAGCAGGCGCCACACCAAAACTGATTGCATCTGCCAGGCTGTCCAACTGCTCTCCAAATTCGCTGCCGCCGCCAAGTGTCCGCGCCGCTTTTCCGTCCATAGCGTCGAAGAACACTGCGAAGCAGATCAAAATCGCCGCAGGAATATATTTATCGTGATACGTCATAATCAGCGAGGTCACACCGCAAAGCACATTACCAGAGGTGATCATGTTTGGAATGATTACCTTCATTGGAATATGACCGCCGCTTTTTTTATTGTTCTGCATCTTTTCTCCACACCCCAATCACGGACTCTCCCGCGATAACCTTGTCACCAATCTGAACTGCCGGAATGACCGATGGCGGCAGGTAAATATCAACCTTTGAACCCAACTTTATCATACCATATCGCTGGCCCTTGTCTAGTACAGCGCCTGTTTTTACCTTACACACAATCCTTCTCGCCAGAATACCCGCTATCTGAACTTGCAGGAATCTCCCCGCTTCGTTCTCCGCGCCGACGTAAAAACGCTCGTTAATCTCAGAGGCTTTGGGCGCAATCGCAAACCATTTCTTACCGGGGACATATTCTGTATAACCAACTACTCCCGGCGCTGCAAAGCGGTTGACGTGCACGTTGAAGGCATTCATGAAAATTCCGATTTTAGTCGCCGGGCCCGTGTAGTGATGCTCGACTTCCATAATCTCGACGACCTTCCCGTCCGCCGGACTCACCCATGCATTTTCGTCTACGGGCGGTTCCCGCTCCGGATCCCGAAAGAACCAGATTACGATCCCAAGCGGAACTGCCAGAAGGTACGCGATCCAAGGCGAGATAAACCACCCAGCACCCATCATGAAGACAAGTCCGCCGATTGACGGCCACACCTCTTTTGCGAGTTTCAAGCGCTACGCCTCTTTTCCGTTCCCGTTCTCGTCTTCACTCTGCACAATGCTCACATCAGCGACCGTGTCGCCCGCGTCGAGGCGGACAATCGTATAGCCCGTCGCGGTCCTGCTAAGACTTGACACTTCCTGCGCCTCAATGCGCACCATACGGCCCTTGCCACTGATCACGATCAGTTCGTCGTCATCCGCAACACCCCATGCTCCCACAAGCTGGCCTGTTCTGGCGCCAAGCTTCATCGCGCGCACGCCATAGCCGCCGCGGTGATGCGCTGTGAATTCATCGTAAGCGGTGCGTTTTCCGATGCCATGTTCGCTGATAAAGAGAACCTGTTTGCCGCTTGTGACGACATCACAGCCGACGACTTCGTCGCCATCGTCAAGGCGAATACCTCGAACACCCTGCGCCTGTCTGCCAAGCGGACGGAATTCTTCCTCCGAGACACGAAGCGTCTGTCCATGCGCCGTAGTAAGCAGGAGATCGTCTTTTCCAGTCGTTCCGCGAACACGCGCAATGCCGTCGCCTTCATTAAGCCCCAGCACACGGCGGCCGGCCCTGGTAAGCCCGTCGAGTTCTTCGACCGGCAAACGCTTCGCCGTCCCCTTGCGCGTGACAAAGAAGATATATTTAATATCATCCGTTGTGTTGTCCTGTATCGCGACGACACGTTCTTCTTTTTCAATCGTTATGATTGTGCTGATTAGCTTGCCTTTTCCCGTTTTTGGATCGGGCAGAGAGAAGCCGCGGATACCGAAAACGCGCCCCTTACTGGTAAAGAGGAACAGCGTGTTATGCGTGTTGGTATTCTTGACAATGGCAATCTCATCTTCCGCTTTCGTCGTAACGCCTTTGACTCCCTTGCCTCCGCGCTGCTGCACGCGATAGTCCTGCAAAGGCATGCGGCGGATATAGCCGTCCCGACTTAGAACGACAACAATGTCTTCTTCTGGAATAAGATCCTCGGCGGCGACTTCTTCCGAGGAGTCCTCGATATCCGTACGGCGCTTGTCCGTATACTGCTTGCGGACTTCGAGCAATTCGTCCTTTACAACAGAGTCGAGGATCGCAGGACTGCCCAAGATACTCCGGTAACGTTCAATATCCATCAGAAGCTGCTTGAGTTCGCTGTCGAGTTTGTCTTTTTCCAGCCCCGTCAGTCTCTGGAGCCTCATGTCGAGGATCGCCTGAGCCTGGATCTCGGTGAAAGCCAGCTGTTCCACGAGTCCTATACGCGCAGTAGCCGCTGTATCCGACCCACGGATGATTTTGATTACCTGGTCGATAACGTCAAGCGCGCGAAGCAGTCCTTCCACAATATGCGCGCGTTCATCCGCTTTGCGCAGCCTATATTCCGTACGCCTGCGGATGATTTCACGCCTGTGGTTTAGGAAGACGCCGACCATTTCTTTTAATGAAAGCTCTTTTGTCTGACCATCCACTATCGCAAGGTTGATGACCCCGAACGTGCTCTGAAGCTGCGTTCGTGTGTAAAGCTGGCGCAGAACAAGATTTGCGTCCGCATCGCGGGAAAGCTCTACGACGACGCGCATGCCTTCGCGGTCTGATTCGTCGCGCAGGTCTGAAATACCATCAATGATGCCGCTCTGTACACCCTTCGCAATTGTCTCTATAAAATTAGTCTTGTTGACCATATAGGGTATTTCAGAAATGATAATTTGCTGCTTACCTTTTTTGCCGTCCTCAATATCGACGCGGCCGCGCACGATGAGCTTACCACGCCCAGTCCGGTACGCATCGATAATACCTTCGCGTCCAAGGATAATCCCGCCTGTCGGGAAGTCCGGGCCAGGCATAAGCGCCATAAGCTCCCCAAGCTCGGCATCGGGGTTGTCGAGCAATGCGCAACAAACATCCACAGCCTCGCTCAGATTGTGCGGTGCCATGTTTGTAGCCATGCCGACAGCAATACCGGTGCTGCCGTTTACGAGCAGGTTGGGAATACGCGAAGGAAGTACGGAGGGCTCTTCGAGCGATTCATCAAAGTTCGGCGCCCAGTTGACCGTCTCTTCATTGATATCTTCGAGCATCTCTTCGCCGAGCGATTCGAGCCGCGCTTCAGTATAACGCATCGCTGCAGGCGGGTCACCATCTACGGAACCAAAGTTACCCTGCCCGTCCACGAGCGGATAGCGCATGCTGAAATCTTGCGCCATGCGCGCCATCGTGTCATAGATTGCGGAGTCGCCGTGCGGATGGTATTTACCCATCGTTTCGCCGACGATACGCGCAGATTTTTTGAATGCCTGATTATGGCGTACGCCCAGCTCAAGCATTGCATAAAGGATCCTGCGCTGCACAGGCTTCAATCCGTCGCGCGCATCCGGAAGCGCGCGCCCCACAATGACGCTCATCGCGTAATTCAGGTAACTTGTTTTTATTTCTTCTTCGAGAGGAAGCGTTACGACTTTTCCTTCAAACAGACGGCCCTGACGGCCCTGCCCTTGGTTTTGATCCATCTCTAAACCTCCAACTGCTGGCACCAAATAACGAGCGGCGGTAATTCCGCCGCTCCTGCATTACCAATGATCTATTTTACCACGAAATCAGCGTTATATCACCATTTATTGAGGTGTATCGAGGCTGGATCTATCCCTTTGTGCGGGTCTTTCGTTTCCATCGGGAAACCAATCGCCGCGATTCCCATGAGTGCGATATCTTCCGGAATATCGCACAGCGCCTTGATCCTGTCTTCGAGGGCATTTGGCGCGTGCCGAACGCCAAGCCAGACCGATCCGAGGCTAAGCGCATTTGCCGCTAGAAGGATGTTCTGCATCGCTGCAGCACAATCCTCTTCCCAATAGGAAAGGTCCCTGTCTTCATCCTTCGCTTCGCCACAGACAGCAATCGCAAGAGTCGCCGTCTTCAGCATTTTTCCGTAAGGATGCGCGTCGGCAATCGCGTTGAGTTTTTCGCGTTCGTCTATCAATATAAAATGCCACGGTTTAAAGTTATGCGCACTCGGTGCTGCACACGCACATTCGACAAGAATACGGCGCATCTCCTGTGGAACTTCTTTGTCCGCATCATAGCGCCTGATGCTCCTGCGCGACAAGATATTCTGTATTGCAGGATTTTGTTCGTACATTACGAAGTCAGTTTCCGCCCACCAGTTTGATCGGCTCAATTGAACGCCCAATCACAGGGGACGAAAGAACGATTGCGGTCGTTGTCATGCCGGTGCTACCCATCTGGCTAATGACCTCTTCAAGATGCCCAACCGAGGAGACGACAACTTTCAGCAGGACGCCGTCGCTTCCCGTGAGGTGATGGCATTCCAGAACTTCGGGGATCGACTGCGCAAGCTCATCCGCCTGCGGCAGGTTACTGACCGGAATCGAAAGCCTGATAATCGCCATAATGGGATACCCCACG
>JAJDJB010000043.1 GCA_030266985.1 Synergistaceae bacterium OttesenSCG-928-D05 | reverse complement strand
TTTCCGGAATGATGCGGATGCCGAGGCCGGATTTCGCGGCGCGCTCGAGTTCGTAGGCGAGTTCTTCGAAATCGCTTTCCATATCTGCTTCCGCCTGAACGACCATGCGGTCGCGCAGGTCTTCGTTCTCGAGGATGATGCGGTATTCGCTGCCGAAACCGTCAATTTTCTTAAGAATTTCTTCGATCTGTGCCGGGTAGATGTTCGTTCCTTTGACTTTGATCATGTCGTCGCTTCTTCCGACGATGCGGTCGAGGCGCGGGAACGGGGAGCCGCATGCGCAGGTGCCCGGGATGACGCGCGTGATGTCGCGCGTGCGGAAGCGGATCAGCGGAGCGGCTTCTTTCCGGTAAGTCGTGATGACGAGTTCACCCTCTTCACCCTCCGGCAGGACCTGTCCTGTCTCCGGGTTGATGATTTCGCAGTAGATGTAGTCGGTGAAATAGTGCATGCCGCTGTGCTCCGAGCAGTCCATCGCGATGCCGGGGCCGTAGATTTCCGTGAGTCCGTAGATGTCGAAGAACTCGATGCCGAGCGTCTCGTAAATGCGCTGGCGTACTTTATCGCCCCACCGTTCGGAGCCGAAGATGCCTTTTTTCAGATGGATGTCGTCCCGCATATCGCGGCGGTCGACTTCTTCCGCGAGCAGCAGGCCATAGGATGAGGTTCCGATCAGGACGCTTGCGTTCAGGTCGCGCATGAGCTGCAACTGCCGGTCTGTGTTACCGCTTCCTGTGGGAATGACCATCGCGCCGAGCCGTTCCGCGCCCGCCTGGAATCCGAGCCCCGCGGTCCAGAGACCGAAGCCCGGCGTGACCTGGATGCGGTCGCTGCGGGTGATGCCCGCGAATTGGTAGCAGCGCTCCATCATGACGGCCCAGTCTTCGACGTCCTGTCTGCTGTAGGGCAGAACGACGGGGATGCCGGTTGTGCCGCTGGAGGAGTGAACGCGCACGACTTCTTCGTCCGGCACGGCGAGCATGCCCATCGGGTAGGCGTCGCGCAGGTCCTGTTTCGACGTGAAGGGCAGGCTTTCGAACTGCTCCTTCGTCATCATTTTTTCGACGGGGATGTCTTTGTACTTTTCCCGGTACATCGGGCTCGCTTTCGCGACTCTTCTCACCTGTGCGAAACATTGGCTCATGATCGAAAGTTCGTTCATTTTTCCTGGCTCCTTTTCTCTTGCTGTCTTCTCTATGCTTGTTTGCAGGCCGCTTCGAGGCCGAGCGCGAAGGCGCGTTCGTTCATCGCAAGCAGCTTCGGTTTGATGCATTCTTTCATGACGGAGCGGATCGCGTCGTCTCCGAAGGGCAGCAGTTTTGCTCCGCAGGCCGCGCCGAGCATGACGATGTTGAGCGTCCTGGCGTCGCCCGCTTCGAGTGCGAGGGGCGCTGCGGAAATGAAGCAGCCGTGCGGCAGTTTTCTTTTTAAAAGGGCAAAATATTCTTCGGCGAGATATTTGCCGGTTCCGAGCGAAACGTTGGTTGGGATGATTTTGTCCGTGTTGATAACGCCCAGCGCGTTATCTTTCAGGCGCGGCACCATGCGCGCGGCTTCCGCAAGTTCGAAGCCGAGCAAAATATCCGCGTGGCAGAGCGGCACGACGGGCGAAGCGTTCTGCGCGCCGATCCTGATGTGGCTTGAGACGGAGCCGCCGCGCTGCGCCATGCCGATTGTCTCGGACGTGCGCACGAAAAGGCCTTCCTGCTGTGCCGCCATCGAAATGATTTTGGACGCGAGCAGCGTGCCCTGGCCGCCGACTCCTGCGATAACGATGCTCTTAAGCATTGCGCTCACCTCTTTTGATTGCGCCGACCGGGCAGACGTTGACGCAGAGCCCGCAGTCCGTGCAAAGGGATTTCACGACTTCGACTTTGCCGTCGTCCGGCACCAGGGCCGGGCAGCCAAGCTGTTTGATGCACTTAAGGCAGCCGATGCAGGTCTCCTTTGCGATACGCCGGACGGTGTCGGGCTTTTTCATCTGCACGATGCAGGGCGATTTCGCGATGACCGCGGACGGCCCGTTGAATTCGATCGCTTCTTTGAACGATGCAAGCGCGGGTTCGTAGTTGAGCGGATCCACTGTGTAGATTTTCTCCACGCCGCAAGCGCGCAGCATCGTTTCGATGTCGAGCGCTTTGGCGGGTGCGCCCATTGCGGTGCGTCCCGTGCCGGGGTGCGGCTGGTGGCCCGTCATTGCGGTCGTGTGGTTGTCGAGCACGACGATGGTGACGTCCGTATTCTGATATACGGCGTTAATCACGCCGGGGATGCCCGTGTGGAAAAAGGTCGAGTCGCCGATGAACGCAACGCACTTCGCACCGGGTTCCGCGAGCGCGAGCCCCTGCGCAATCGTGATGCCTGCGCCCATGCAGAGGCAGGTGTCGACCATATTGAGCGGCGCGGCGTTGCCGAGCGTGTAGCAGCCGATGTCGCCGCAGAAGATCGGTTTTTTTATATTTTTCGCCGCGATCTTCACCTCGTAGAAAGAGGCGCGGTGCGGGCAGCCCGCGCAGAGCACGGGCGGGCGCATGGGATACTGCGGCATTTCTTCGCATGCGGTCGGTTCGTACGCCATGCCGAGGAATTTAAAAAGCGCCGCTTTGACGAGCTCGTAGGAATACTCGCCGTTATATGGCAGGTGTCCTGTCTTTTTGCCGTAGATTTCTTTCGTCCCAGCCGCAAGCAGAAGCATCGCCTCTTCGAGTACGGGGTCGAGTTCTTCGATGACAAGAACGGCGTCTACGCCGCTTAAAAATTCCTGCGCTTTTTTATCGGGGAAGGGGTGCGGCGTTCCAACTTTAAACAGCGTAACGTCCAGCGCGTGTTCCTCGATGACCTCTTTTGCGTAGAGCCACGCGATGCCGGAGGCTGCGACGCCTTTTTGTCCGTTGCCTTCGATTTTATTAAAAGGAAGCGCGCTGAATCTGTCGGAAATTATTTTTTGCTTTTGCTCCAACTCGCCATGTTTACGGTAAGAGAGGGCGGGAAAGATGACCCATTCCGGTTTTTTCTCAAAGTTCGGTTCCGCGTGCGTTGGGGCTGTTTCGTCGATCTCGACCGTGGCGCTTGCGTGGCAGACGCGTGTCGTCGGGCGCAGAAAGACGGGCAGGCTGAATTCTTCCGAAATGTCGAAGGCCTGTCGGATCATCTGATACGCTTCTTCCGGCGTGGATGGGTCGAAAACGGGCAGGTTCGCGAACTTCGCGAAATGGCGCGTGTCCTGTTCCGTTTGGGAGGACCAGGGGCCCGGGTCGTCCGCTACCGCGACGACCATGCCGCCCTTTACGCCGATGTAGGAAAGGCTCATGAGCGGGTCTGTCGCGACGTTAAGGCCGACCTGCTTCATCGTGACCAGCGAGCGGGCGCCTGTATAGGCGGCACCTGCCGCGACCTCGAGCGCCGTTTTTTCATTTGTCGACCACTGGATATTGACCTCGGGGTTTTTTTCGGCGAGCAGAGATTCGATGATTTCTGTGGAAGGGGTTCCGGGGTATCCCGCAACGATTTTTACCCCCGCGCGGATCGCACCGAGTGCAATCGCTTCGTTGCCCATACAGATTCGTGTCGTCATGACAATTCCTCCCGTGTATAAAGAAAAAACCCTGCCATAAACAGACAGGGCTTGCAATATGCCGACAGACTTAGCTCCGCTGGCTGATACGCGCCTTATCTACGTTCTATTCTTATCTCGACTGAATATGAAGAGGCTATCCTCTTCTTCCAAGCAATTGTTATACCATTTTATGAAATTATGTCAAGACTGTACCGGAGGCAGAGCGTGTCTTACTCCATATCCCGCCGCAGTTTCCGCAGGAGCACGGAGAAGAAGAACGCCGCGAGCAGCGCGCCGCCTACGAATGAGATCGGCTGGAACCACCAGATTTGATCGACGCTAACGCGCTGTGCCAGGTAGTAAACCGCTGCGATTCGGAGAATCAGCGAACGCACAATCTGCACCATGAGGCCGTAGGCCGAAAATCCGGTTGCGATGAAAAATCCGTTTGCAAGCACGCTGTAGATGACCGCAGGATAGCCGATGAACGTTGTTCGGATCGAACGAACTGCCATTGCGGCAACCGCCTCGGACGGGCGGAACAGGTCGATAACGGGATGCGGGAACAGGAAGACCAAAAGGCCGAGTCCGCCCGTGATGCACGCGCCGATCTTGAGCGCGGATTTGAGCCCCTCTTTCATTCGCGGCAGGTCACGTCTCCCGTAGTTGAACGCGAGGAATGGAACGAGCGCGTTCTGTACGCCCATAATTGTATTGAACGCGAGGTCCTCGACGCGGATGCCGACCATCCAGCCCGCAACCGCCTGATGCCCGTATGCGCCCGATAGGATTTTATTGACGCTGCCCATGCCGAGCGCGACGCTTCCCGTTGAGAGCGCGACGGGAAGGCCGATCGCGGTGATCTTGCCCCACGTCTTAAACATCCGTGCCTTCACGTATGGCTTGTAGGGAACTTTGATCATGCTGTCCGTCTGCAGCTTCTTTAAGATGAAGAACGCGCCGGCAAGCCTGCCAAGGAAGGTTGCCGCGGCCGCGCCGCCTACGCCCCAGCCGAAATAGAAGATGAAGATCGGGTCCAGGACGAGGTTTACGATGTTTGTGATGACCATGTAAATCAAGGGAATAATCGTGTTTCCCTGGCAGCGGAAAATCGAGTTCGCGATGAACGAGTAGCTGATCAGGACGATCGTGGGCGGCACCCACACGTTATAGAGCCACGCCTGGCGCAGGACTTCGGGATTGTTTGCGCCCAGCGCGTTGAAAAAGACGTTCGAAACTTGCGGGAGCATGAGCGGCACCCAGAGCAGGCAGAGCGTATACGCGAACCCCATGCCGGCCAGCGCCGTGTTGCGCGCTTCATTGAGACGCCCTGCTCCGAGGTTGCGCCCGACCAGCGCCGTTACGCCGTTGCCGACGCCCTCAAGGATCGCGAAAATTCCGATCTGCACAGGGAACGTGAAGGAAACCGCGACCATCTGCACTTCGCCGAGCCACGAGATAAAGATCGTATCCACCAGGTGGCACAGGGTGTTCGAGAGCACCATTGCGATAGAAGGGATCGAAAGGAAAATCAGCGTACGCAGCACGGGGCCGCTGCCGAGGTCGACTTTTTTTCTCAGGGAAGAAAGATGTTCGATCAGGCGCATTTCAGCGGCGCCTCCGCATGGCACGCGCGCCGTCCTGCGGCGGCGAACAAAGAAAGATACAACGCTGGGCGCTTCGGAAGCTTACTTTCAAGCGCCCTGATATTGCCTGATCTCATAAAAAATGCAATCTCCTTACGAACCGTATCTTTTCATTATACGCTTCAATCAGAGGAAAAGACAACCGGCAGATATGTTCTTTTACGCTTTCGCGCCGCGATCATTTCTGCGTATTTTGCTTTTTCGCGAAAGCCCCTAAAAAGATAAAATAAATACAAGTTAGCATTGCGGGTGTTCTGGAGGATTGCGATATGTATGGAAAATTTACGGAACTGATCAGCAACAACTGTCTTGTCGGCAGCAGACTTTGCGTTGCCGCAGCGGACCGCGACAGCGTCGGCGCGGTGGCAATGGCGATGGAGCGCGGCCTCGGCTGCTCTGTCATGACGGGCGATGAAAAACTGCTTGTGCCGCTGCTCGAAGAAGCCGGGATCACAGATAAAGTGGAGGTTGTGCACGCGGGCACGCCGCTTGACGCGGCGGAGAAGGCGGTGCAGATCGCGCGTTCCGGTCGTGTGAACGGTCTTATGAAAGGACTCGTCAACACGCAGGATTTTCTGCGCGCAGTGCTGAACAAAGAGTACGGCCTGCGCACCGGACGACTTCTGAGTCACATGACGATCATGGAAATTCCCGGCGAAAACAAACTCTCTTTCTGCACGGACGCAGGCTTTAACGTGCTGCCGGACCTTGTGCAGAAAAAAAAGATATTGCGCAACGCGCTCGAAGCTGCAGCGGCGCTGGGCTATACGCATGTAAACGCAGCCTGTCTGGCCGCAAACGAGCGCATTGACCCCCTGATGCCCGCGACGGCGGATGCGGCAGCGATTGTTGAAGCGTGGAAAGCGGGGGAGTTCAACGACTTGCCCTGCTCCTGCACCGTGGAAGGCCCGATGGCAATGGACGTGATTGCGTGCCGCGAAGCGGCGGAGCATAAGGGGATAAAGAGCGAAATATCCGGAAACGTCGACATGGTGCTCGTGCCGAATATCGAGTGCGGCAACGCGCTCTGTAAAACGCTCGTTCACTACGCGCTTGCGGAAGTTGCAGGCTTTGTAGTCGGCGCGTCCGTTCCCATTATTTTGCTCTCTCGCGGCGAGTCCCCCGAAAACAAATTTATAGCGATGGCACTCTCCTGCATCATTTCGGAAGGAATGGGCGGCAATGTTTAAAATCCTGACCATCAACCCCGGTTCTACGTCGACAAAAATAGGCGTCTTTCACGACGAACAAAGAGTGTTCGAAAAGAGCATCCCGTTTGTCGAGGCAGAGAGCACGCGTTTTAAAAATGTAGTTGATCAGTTGGGCAGCCGGTTTGACGCAATTTCACACGCACTCAAGGAAGCCGGAATCGAAATAGACGGATTCGACGCCGTCGTTGGACGCGGCGGATTGCTCGCGCCGATTCCGAGCGGAACGTACGAGGTCTCGGATGAGATGGAGGACTACCTTCGCCAGGCGCCGCGCGGGGAACACGCCTCCAATCTGGGCGCGTTTCTGGCACGGCGTTTCGCTTCGCTCTCGGCGTGTCTCGCCTGTATCGTAGATCCCGTTTCGGTGGACGAACTCGCCGATGTCGCACGCGTTTCCGGTGCGCCGGAGATCGAGCGCGTGAGCCTTGTGCACGCACTGAACCAGAAGGCGGTTGCGCGCAAGGTCGCGAAAAAACTGGGCAAACCATACGAATCGTGTCGTTTTATCGTCGCGCATCTGGGAAGCGGCGCCACAATCGGCGCGCACATCGGCGGTAAAATCGTCGATGTACTTGGCGCGAAGCAGGACGGCCCCATGTCCGCCGAACGCGCTGGCGGTCTGCCGGTAGACGGTTTGATCCAGCTCTGTTTCAGCGGGCGGTATACGAAAGCGGAACTGGAGAGAAAAATGCTCTCCGGCTGGGGATTTCTGGCATATCTTGGCACGCGCGACCTTCGCGGCGTTATGGAAAAGTCCAAAACAGACGCGAAAGCCGCTCTGGTTCTGGACGCATTTATCTATCAGGTTGCGAAGGGGATCGGCGAGCTCAGCACGGTGCTGGAAGGCGAGATCGACGCAATCATTTTAACGGGCGGGATGACCTATTCGGAGGATCTCAACGAAAGGATCTTAAAACGCACAGCTTTTCTTGCGCCTATTCACATCATTCCCGGCGAGGACGAGCTTGAAGCGCTTGCCGAGGGGGCTCTCCGCGTGCTTAACGGTACGGAGAAATTGCGGGAATATAGGAGTGAAAAGTCCGCATAATTACGTACTGAAACAACGCTCTCAATGCAGTAATAATGCGGTTTCCGAAAAAAAATTTCTATCGCATAATGTATGGGAAAGTAACATATTGATGGAAACGGAAGTGAAACCGATGCATTTCAGCAGAAGACCAGGCGGTTGCCCGCCTTGACTGATTTTGTTACCATTCGCGGCAGGTGCCGCGTTTATTACGTGGGGATGGGCGAAACTGAAGGATATCTTCAGGGGCCGTAACTGCGAGGACGCATAGCGAACGGGTGGAGGAAACGGAATGTTTAGCGGAAGACGTTTGACGGTCCAGGAACTGAAAAAATTAAGAAGAAGGTTTTATGCGCTGGGATTCGTGCAGCTGGTGGTTGGCGTACTCGCGCTTTTAAAACCGCTCGCCGCATCGCTCGCGATTGAAACGTTTGTGGGCGCGCTCTTTCTCGTCGTAGGATTTTTTCAGGGCTGGAACGCATTCGTCGGGTTTCGTGAAGGTGAAAAACCGTGGCAGCAGACTTTCGTCGCGGCCATTACGTTTATCGCCGGTTTAACGTTTCTGTTCCATCCCTTTGCGGGCGTAATTACGCTCTCGATTTTTCTTGCCGCCTACTTTATGGTCGACGGCGTGATGAAAGTCATGGAGTTCTTCCGCGTGCGGAGCCTGAAAGGCGCGTTCTGGGTGCTGCTTTCGGGCGTACTCGGGATCATTCTTGCGATCATGATGTGGAGCAATTACCTGCGCGGCGCGGCGATCCTGGGGATCGTGTTCGGCGTCAACTTTACATTTGCGGGAATCGCGTTTATCCTGCTCGCGCGGAGCTGTTCAGAAGAAACGGGGACCTGTGGTTTCCCGGAGTCTATCGACGAAGAATAAAATTTGATCTGACTAAACGAATAAAAAAGGAGCGCGTGGTTCGCGCTCCTTTTTTATTCGTTAGATATCCCCGAGTATAAGACGTACCGGGGTTAATAGCTATCGAACAATGCGGCGTAATAGCCGAACATGTCGGTGAGGAGCATCAGTCCCATCACAATCAGCACGATGCCAGAAACGGTCTTGACCGCTTTGCCGTGGCGGCGCAGCCATTGGAATACACCCTTGATGCTCGTAAAAAAGAGCGCCGACAGAATGTAGGGAACGCCCAGCCCCATGGAGAAGACGAAAAGGTAGAACACACCTGTAGCGACCGTATCCGTGTTGCCGGCCAGCAGCAGCGCTGCGCCGAGAAAAGGTCCGAGGCATGGCGTCCAGCCAAGCGAAAAAGCTGCGCCAAAAACCAGAGCGCCAAGCAGGCCGCCCCTTTTTGCACCGAGTTCCAGCTTCTTCTCTACGTCCAGAAATCCAATTCGCAGCACGCCTAAAAAATGCAGCCCAAACAGGATAATCACAGCGCCGCTGACACGCTGCAGCAGCATTCGGTGCGCGTTCATCGCGGTGCCGATTGCAGTGGCGGTCGCGCCGAACGCCATGAAGACGAGCGTAAAACCGCACACGAACGCGACGGTGTTCGCGACGCTGGCGCGCTTGCCGTGCTCCGTCTCCGCCGCCAGGTACATGAGGTAGACTGGCAGCATCGGCAGGATGCAGGGCGAGATGAACGCGAGCAATCCTTCTATAAAAAGAAGCGGAAGGTCCGCTCCCATTATTTCAACTCCGCGAGCATCGCTTTAACGGTCTCTTTATCCGTTGCGCCGACGATTTGTCCGCGCATTACGCCTTTCGCGTCGATCACAATTGTCGTCGGAATCCCGCGAATATCAAAAATTTCCGCGGCAGTTCCCTTTTCGTCAAGCAGGACGTTCAGCTTGAGATTGTTGGACGCAAGATATTTTTCAGCTTTGTTCTTCGTCTCGCGGCGTCCGTCAGTCAGGTTGATCGCGAGCAGAACCGCTTCCTTCGATTTCTCAAGTTCCGCGTTCAGTTCGTTAAAATCCGGCATCTCCGCACGGCACGGGGGGCACCAAGACGCCCAGAAATTGAGAAGCACCGGCTTTCCCCTGAAATCCTCAAGCGATACTTTCTTGCCGTCCATGTCCGACAGCGTGAAATTTGGTACCTGTGCGCCGATCTCAAGCGCCGTTGCCGCCGTTGCGGTAAAAAGCACGAGCGCGATGATTAGAACACAAAACACTGTAACTTTCCTTTTCATTTGAAATCACCTCAGTGATGTAATTTTAATCTATTTTAAATGACAAGACGCTTTTCGAACTACGTGAAAAAGCGCAATTTACAATATATAAATGACGTGAATATTAAATGAAAGAAAAGTTGATTATTGTCTGTGACTTGACAAATTGGTACAAACACTGCTATGTTCGTCGTACAAAAACTTGTGATTGGGGGATCGTTTTATGCCGTTTTATAAGGTCAAAAGCAAATCGCGCTCCTGGGATGGGGAACCCATTGGAATACTGATTTTGGATGCTGCTTACCCCTGCGTACCTGGTAACGTGGGGAATGCGACGACATATCCCTTTCCTGTCCGTTATCATGAAGTAAGAGGTGCTTCGATAGAGCGCCTGCTCAACCAGCGGGACCCGACTCTTCTCGAACCCTTTCTTGAAGGCGCACGCAAACTCGAAGCCGAGGGTGTGCGCGGGATCACAGGCGCATGCGGCTTTATGGCGCTTTTCCAGCCGCAGATCGCGGACGCGGTAGACGTGCCTGTTTTCATGTCCAGCCTGCTGCAGGTCCCATTCATCACGCGCACGCTGAAAAAAGGGCAGAAGGTTGGCGTCCTTACGGCGAACGCATCAGTCCTGACGGAAGAGCACATGCGCAACGTAGGCATCACGCCGGATATGCCCGTCGTGGTGTACGGCATGGAAGAGAAATACGAATTCCGTTCGTCCATCCTTGAGGAAAAGGGTACGATGGATACGGACATTATGGAAAAAGAGATCCTGGAAGTGTGCGACAAAATGCTCGCAGAGCATCCCGACGTTGCCGCGATCCAGCTTGAATGCAGCGACATGCCGCCCTTTGCGCGTGCGGTGCACGAGCACACAGGCCGCCCGGTCTTTGATTTTATTACGATGATTAGGCATGTGTATTCAGCTCTGGAGCCTACGCTGTACTCGGGCCCCGGTTACCACATGTAAGAACGCAGTTATGACGTATCATTGGCTTAGAAACATTTGAAAGAGGTCCTCGACGCAGTAACCCATGCGCCTCCGGGCCTCTTTCTTCATGTTTCGTCGCCACTGATACGTCATAACTGCGTTCTTTTCTCTGCAATCGTTGCGTTTTTCCTGGTGTTATACGCGTTTGTGTTTATGCGGTCATAACTGCGTTCTTACTATTTGTAGACCAAAAGATTAAGAGCGAGCAGAGCTACGCTTTTCTTGCTCCAAGCTGAGAGTGTTTTTTCATCGCTAAATCTTTAAGCACGTTTTATTGCTGTTCTAGCGCGCCGTATTTCTCTTTGTACTGCCGCAGACATTTCGCGACGATTTCTTTCGCCTCGTCTTCGCCGCGGACACGTTCGACCGCTGTCGATTTGTTTTCGAGCTGTTTATAGACGGAGAAGAAATGCGTCATCTCGTCGGTGATGTGCCGGGGCAGTTCGTAGATCGAATCGTATCCATTAAATGTCGGGTCTCCGATTGCGACCGCGATGATTTTTTCATCGAGCGCGCCGCTGTCCTCCATGACGATTACGCCGATCGGCTTACACACGACAAGCGAGAGCGGTGCGATTACTTCGGAGCACAAGAGCAGTACGTCTAGCGGATCGTCGTCGTCCGCATATGTGAGCGGAATGAAACCGTAGTTGGCGGGATAATGCGTCGACGTGTAGAGGACGCGGTCCATACGAAGCAGCCCTGTCTCTTTGTCGAGTTCATATTTGACCTTGCTGCCTTTCGATATTTCTATGACTGCCGTAAAACAGTCGGGTTTGACGCGCGCAGGGTCGATTTCATGCCAGATGTTCATTTAGATGGACGCTCCTTTTTTATCGAGTAAACGAAACCTCGTTTGTTTGGATTATAAGCCCGTTCCGTTTTGCACGATATGGGAAAAGGCTTGTTCGTGTGAAAATATGTGGCGGAGTTGGTTTCAACAGAAAGCGTTTTCTTGCGTTTTAGATTGATTCGGTATCGGCGTGCTCTCCGCCTGGTGTATACTTTGTGGAGTTTTTCAAAGGGAGAAAACGAACATGAACGAACGCTCAAAGATGCTGCTCGGTGATTTTGGCATCCTGCTTTGCGCGCTGTGCTGGGGTTCTTCGTACAGTGTCTCGAAACTTGTGCTGAGCGAAATGACGATATTCTGGTCGCTCACGTTTCGGTTTACGATTGCGTCCGCGG
>JAJDJB010000042.1 GCA_030266985.1 Synergistaceae bacterium OttesenSCG-928-D05 | reverse complement strand
CGTGACAATCCGGTCGAACGACGGCGAGCGGCGCGAGATCCCCTTTACGGAGATCAAAAAGGGCCGCCTTGTTTTTAAGCCGGAAACGGGCGAAAAGAAAACCTTCAAAAAAATAGCAAAGAAAAAGAAGAAATAATATAAAGAGAATACAAGGGAGGAATTATAAAAAATGAACCTCGGAAAAGATTTTAAAAAAGTGCTGAAGCAGATCGAAGCGGAAAAAGGACTCTCGGAAGAAATCATTATTTCGAGCCTGGAAGCCGCGATGGTCTCCGCATATAAGAAGTACAAGGGCGGGAACCAGAACGCTGAGGTGCATATCGACGCTGAAAACGGAGAGTTTATGCTCTATGAGGTCCGCGAGGCTGTGAATAAACTCGTAAATGAGGACACGGAAATCCTTGTGGGTGACGCGAAGGCCATGGGCTACGGCGACGTGGAAGCAGGCGACGTGATCCGCACGGAAGTATTCCCGGAGGATTTCGGACGCATTGCGGCGCAGACCGCGCGCCAGGTCATCATCCAGCGTCTGAAGGACGCGGAGCGTCAGGTCATCTATGAAGAATTCGCCGACCGCATCGGCAACATCATCACCGGCACAATCTTTAAGGCCGAGGGCGACCAGATTCTTGTGCGCCTGAACGAGCGTACGGAGGCGATCATGCCGAAGGAAGAGCGCATCGTTGGTGAGCGGTATACCCCGGGCGAGCGCATGAAATTTTATCTGCTCGACGTTCGTCAGACAACGCGCGGACCGCGCATCGTCGTTTCCCGTACGCACCCGGGACTGTTGCGCAGACTGCTGGAGATTGAAATTCCGGAGATTCAGGACGGCGTCGTCGAAATCAAGAACATCGTGCGCGAAGCAGGGATGCGTGCCAAGATTGCGGTCGCAAGCCTAGACGTCAACGTCGAACCGCTCGGCGCATGCGTTGGCAAACAGGGCGGACGCATCAAATCAATCAGCAACGAACTGAACGGAGAACGCATCGATATCATCGTTTGGAGCTCGGATATCCTTTCTTATATCCGCAGTGCGCTTTCGCCCGCGAAGATCGTTAAGATCGAGCCGCTGCTTGATCAGGACCGCTCTGTGTACGCATACGTGCATCCCGACCAGCTTTCCCTTGCCATCGGCAAGGCGGGGCAGAACGTCAGGCTGGCGGCGCGTCTCACCGGGTGGAAAATCGACATCAAGGTCAAGGAAGGCGAGAAGCTGCCGACGATGAAAGACCTCTTTGTGGATATAGCGGATATAATTGAAGGGGACGAAGAATAGCAGCAATGGCGCAAATAAAGCAGAAGGCCGAAAAGAAAAAAAGACCGCGAACCTGTGTGGGCTGCGGTGAAGAATCGCCGAAAAAGGCTTTGCTGCGCGTCGTTCGTACGCCCGAGGGAGAAGTGGAATACGACCCGACCGGGAAAGCGAATGGCAGAGGTGCGTACGTGTGCGCCGACCCGGAGTGCCTGAAACAGGCGAAGAAAAAAAACGCCCTGTCGCGCGCGCTCAAAACGGCGGTGCCGGATAAACTATACGAGGCGCTTGCGCTTCTGATCGCGGAGAAAACGGATGGACAGACGGGAACTGACTAAGGACGAGCGGATACTGAACCTGCTTGGACTCGCGCGGCGCGCGGGCGTCCTTGCCGTTGGACAGGACAAGGTTTTTTCTGCTTTGAAAGAGGAGACGAAGTATTTGGTTCTGACGACTTCCGATATTTCGGACAACGTCATGCGTCACGTTAGAAACGCGATTGAAAGAGGAACGGCGCGCCATATTTCTCTGGATGCGCTTGACCGCGCGGGGCTTGGAGCGCAGATAGGCGTTTCTTCCGCGCAGGTGATTGCACTGCCGTCCGACAACGGACTTGCGATAAAAATTTTAAAAATATATGAGAACGAGGAGTAATGCCAATGAGTAAACCGAAGACAACGAAAGTACGCGTAATCGATCTGGCGGAGATGCTTGATAAAAGCAACCCCGAAATGCTGGATATCCTCAAGGAACTAGGTATCGAGGTCAAAACTGTGAGGAGTTCGATTACGCAGGATGAGGCGCTTCGCGTCGAGGAATTCCTGAAAGATAAGGAAAGCGCGAAGGAAGAAGAAGCGGCAAAAACCGTTGCCGCAATGCCGGTGACGAAAATCGCCCCGGGATCCTCCGTTGCGGACATCGCGAAAGAAATCGGCGAAACGCCGGGCAACGCGGTCAAGATCCTTATGGGCGCGGGCATTATGATGCCGGCCACGACCGCCGCGGACGAAAAAGTTCTTGATCTCTTGAGCAAGGGCTTTGGCAAGCATTTTGTCTTTGGCACGCCGGACGCGAAACCAAAGCCGGCGGCGTCGGACGCAGCCCCGCAAGCGAAGGCGGAGCAGCCGAAGCAGGAAGAAAAGAAGAAGACGGCGAAGCTGGAGTCAAAAAAAGCCAAGTCGAAAAATGCGGAAGCCGGGGAAGGCAAACTTATCCCGCGACCGCCTATTATTACAGTTATGGGACATGTTGACCACGGCAAGACGACATTGCTTGACACCATCCGCAATACGCGCGTCACAGAGAAGGAATTCGGCGGCATCACGCAGCATATCGGCGCATCCCGCGTCGAGTACGACGGCCACACGCTGGTTTTCCTCGATACGCCCGGTCACGAAGCCTTTACGTCGATGCGCGCACGCGGCGCGCAGGTTACGGACATTGCGATCCTTGTGGTCGCGGCGGACGACGGCCTGATGCCGCAATCCATCGAAGCGATGAACCACGCGAAGGCGGCAGGCGTTCCCATCGTCGTAGCAATCAATAAAATGGACAAGCCCGACGCAAAGCCGGACCGCGTCCGCCAGCAGCTTTCGGACCACGGTCTCGTGCCCGAAGAGTGGGGCGGCGACACGATTATGGTCGAAGTTGCGGCAAAACCGGGAACGAACGTAGACCAGCTCCTTGAAATGGTGATCCTTGTGGCGGAAATGCTTGAACTGACAGCGGATCCGAGCGCGAAACCCGAAGGCACCGTGATCGAAGCGAACCTCGACAAAGGCAAAGGACCGGTGGCGACGGTGATCGTTCAGAACGGAACCCTGCGCAAGGGCAGCATCATCCATACGGAAACCGCATGGGGCAAGATTCGCGCGATGATCGACGATACCGGAAAATTTGTCGACAGCGCCGGACCGAGTATGCCGGTTGAGATCCTCGGTCTTGAAAACGTACCGCAGCCGGGCGACCTGTTTGCGACCGTCGCGTCGGAGCGCGAAGCGCGCGACCTGATGTCCGACAACGAAGCCGCCCGCAGAGAGCTTGACCAGACGAAGGCGAAGCGCCTTACGCTTGAAGAACTTTACGAAAAAATGCAGACGGAAGAAGTGCCGCAGCTCCGCATCGTCCTGAAGACGGACGTGCAGGGATCGCTTGAAGCCTTCCACGCGTCGCTTATGAAAATGAGCGTCGACGCTGTGCAGATCAATATTGTGCACGAAGGCGTCGGACGTATCTCCGAATCCGACGTAATGCTGGCATCGGCCTCGAACGCGATCATCATCGGCTTCAACGTGCGTCCGGACAACAACGCGAAGAAGACGGCGGACAACGAAGGCGTGCAGATCAGGCTCTATCAGGTTATCTACGATATGCTCGACGACGTGAAGGCCGCTATGGAAGGCATGCTCGCGCCCGAACTGCGCGAAAACACGCTCGGCATGGCCGAAATCAGAGAGATTTTCCGTGTGCCGAAAATCGGCAACATCGCGGGCTGCCGCGTGACGGAAGGCCTGATCCGCAGGAGCGCGAAAGTGCGCCTGATTCGTGAAGGCGTCGTATTCTGGAACGGCGAACTTTCGAGCCTCAAGCACTTCAAGGACGACGTGCGCGAGGTTAAGGCGCCCAACGAATGCGGCTTGAGCTTTGAAAAATTCCAGGATTTCAGAATCGGCGACATGATCGAAGCCTACGAGATCCTGAAAGAGAAGAAGACGCTCGACTAAGACAGGGCAATGAAGTTCTGGCTTGGCTCCGCGCTGTGTAAGATCGGCATTTCGTGGTCGGCGAGCCTAAAGGATCGCCGACACGTTGTGCGCGCGCTTACGGACGGGGCCAGGGCCAAGTTCAATATATCCGCCTCCGACCTCGGCCCGGCGGATATTCTGAACGCCGCGGACCTTGGTTTTGCAGCGGCCGGCTCTTCCTCCGCGGAGGTCGAAGAACGGCTTATGTCGCTTGAGAAATTTCTGAGACAAAAAGAAAGCGACGGAGAATTTGAAATTTTTGAGTTCGTCTGGGAGGTATTCGCTTATGGCGACATATCGGATCGATAGGATCAATAAAGAGTTGTTACGCTCGATTTCCGAGATGCTTCACACACGGATCAAACGGGACGACGTCAAAGAAGCAATCCTTACAAACGTGGACTGTTCTCGCGATTTGGGTCACGCGAAAGTATATTTTACGCTGATTGACGAATCGAAGGGGCCGGAAGTGCAGAAAGCGCTGGAATCGGTGGCGGGGCAGCTGCGCTCTTTTCTTGGAAAAGAGATGCACCTGCGTACGGTGCCGGAGCTGCATTTTATCTTTGACGAGAGCGAAAAGAAGGCGCGCGAAATGGACAGACTGCTGGACAGCATCGCGTCTGCCGACGGAAACAAACAAGAATAAGAATGAACGGAACGAGTTGGATCGATCAAATAACTGCCCGAGAAATCATCCGGACGCTTGAAGAAAATACGTCCTGGCTGATTTTGGTGCATGAGAATCCCGACGGAGACACGCTCGGCTGCGGCCTTGCGCTCTATTCCCTTGGAAGACGGCTTGGGAAAACCGTCCGCATCGCCGGCAAAACGCCGATGCCGGACGGCTACCACTTTCTGCCTTTCTCCGACGAATACGAGGCGAAACAGGACCTGACGCAGGAAGATACAAAAGGCGCGCTGTTGATCAGCGTCGATACGAGCACGGTCGAGCGCAGCTTGAACGGCCTCTGTGACGCCGTTCTGCAAATGCCGTCGATCAACATCGACCACCACGGCGATAACCAGATGTACAGCGCTTTGAACCTCGTCATGCCGCAGGCGTCCGCAACGGCGGAGATCATTACCGAACTATTCCTTCACAGTCCCTGGAAAATTGAAAAGAACGAGGCGGTATGCCTTTACGCGGCGCTGGTGACCGACAACGGAAATTTCCGTTTCAAATCGACGACGCCGCACAGCCACTTCTGCGCGGCGAAGCTGCTTGAAGCCGGCGCGGAACCCTCCGAGATCGACGATATGGTGAACCAGAACATGACCCCGGCCATTATGCGGCTGTGGGGGACTGCGTTTTGCCGCGTGCAGGTGTTCCTCGACGGCCGCGCCGCAATGTTCTGGCTTGACGCGGAGGATTTTACGAGGGCGGAGGCGGATTCAAGCGCCGTCGACGGCTTGGTGAACATGCTGCTCCGTATCAAAGGTATAAAAATCGCTGCGTTTCTCTCCGTTTTTGAGGGAAACAACAAACTCAGCGTGCGCACGCGCGCGCCCTACTGTGCGCGGGAAATCGCGGCGGCCTTCGGCGGCGGCGGACACGTGCAGGCGGCGGGCGCGAAAATTTCGGGAAATTTTGACGACGCGCTGCGCGACGTAAAGGCGGAAATTGAAAAATATGTCTCCGGTCGGCATCCTTCCGGTCAATAAACCCTGCGGCGTCCGCAGCACGGATTGCGTCGAAAAAATAAAACGCATCCTGGGCAGAAAAACAAAAGCAGGGCACGGCGGAACGCTGGATTCGACGGCGTCCGGCCTTCTGATCCTGCTTCTTGGTCCCGCGACGCGCCTCAGCAATTTTATTATGGCACTGCCAAAGTGTTATGAGACAGAGATTCAGCTTGGCAGAACAACCTCGACGGACGACGCGTCCGGCGAGATTCTTTTTGAGCGTTCTTTTGAGGGGATCACGAACGAGAGCATCGACCTGGCTCTCCCTTCGTTTCGCGGGTGGCGTATGCAGAAGCCGCCCATGATTTCGGCGGTGCACGTCGACGGCAAGCGCGCGCATGAATTGACGCGCAGCGGGCAGACGCCTGAAATCGATGCGAAACCCGTTTATTTTATGCGGACGGAGCGTATTTCGGAAATTTCGGGCGACGGGCGCGTGCGTTTTCGTTTGCTTTGCAGCAAGGGAACCTACGTGCGCAGCTTTGCGCGCGATATCGGCGAAAAACTCGGCTGCGGCGCGCACGTTTCCGCGCTGGTCCGCAGCTCGGTCGGCCCGTTTACGCTTGAAGCCGCGCCGCGTTACGACGATTTGCTTGCGATGACGCGCGACGAGCTTATGGAGCAAATCGTCCGGTTCGACGCACTGCTGGCGACCGCTAATGCTTACGCGATTCAGGGCGCGCAGGCGGATTCGCTTCGAAACGGACAATCGCAGAACTTAAAGCAGCTCCGGCGGCTTACGCTCGGGAACGCGCTTTCGGACAAGTTTCTGATCGCGGGCGACGGTATTTTTTCCATTTGTGCCGCGAGCGCGGAGGGGGATTCCCTCACGCTCCGGCCTTCAACGAATATTTTTTACGGCGGGACGGCGGAAGAATAATGATATTTGCACTCGGTGCTTTTGACGGTTTCCATATGGGGCACCAACAACTTTTGCGAACGGCGGAGGAGCGCGCCGCAAAAACGAAAACGTCCTGGGGCGTCGTCACGTTCGACGGCCACCCTCAGATGCTCTTTAATAAAGAGAGCTTCCGTTTTCTCTTTTCAGAAAAAGAGCGGGATCTTCTCGCATGCTACTACAACATTCCGCAGGTCGTGAAAATTCCGTTTTCGCGCACGCTGGCGGACATGCTGCCCGGTACGTTTCTCGACCTTATCTCAGAAGCGAATGACATTACGGGCCTGGTTGTCGGCGAAAACTTCCGTTTCGGCAGGGCACGGCTCGGCACGCCGGACTTTCTGCGCGCCGAATGCAGGTCGCGCGGCTGGTCGTTTGACCAAATTGACCCGTTCCGAATCGAGGGCGAGATCGTAAGCAGCACTGCGATACGGGGACAGATACTGCGCGGCGGCGTGAAACGGGCGGATCGTTTCCTCGGTCATCCGTTCATCGTCTCCGGCAAAGTAGTCCGCGGCGACGGGCGCGGGCGGCAACTTGGCTATCCGACCGCAAACCTCATGATCGAGCCGAACAAACTCTATCCTGCGCGGGGCAGCTATTCCGCCCTTGCTTTCCTGAACGGCAGATGGCACCCCGTCGCGCTCAACGTCGGTTACAACCCCACGTTCGACGGTGCGCGCGGCATGCGCTGCGAGGCGCATATCGCCGATTTCAACCAGGATATCTACGGTGAAAAACTGATCCTCTTCGTCGTCGACAGAAATCGCGACGAGATGAAATTTTCCGGGGAACAGGCGTTGCGGGAGCAGCTGAAAAAAGACGTGACCAGCATAAAAATGCTTGCTGCACGCTATCTCGAAGAACGTATTGAAATTCTGTCCGGTTTTGAAAAATTCCTGCTTTGACATGTAGGGCGGGGTGTCGTATCATAACGTGGTTGTTCAAAGAATGACGGCGGTTTTATTCCGAAGGAGGAAGATTATTCTTGTTAACATGGCTTAGAAAACACACAAAACTCATCATGGGCATCGTGATCGCGTTCTTCGTGCTCTCGATTTTTGCAGGTTACGGCATGTACTCACGTTCAGGTTCTGGCGGCGGCGGAAGCGACTACGCGGCGGCGAAGATCGACGGGAAAAAGATCATGCGTTCCACTCTCGACACCAGCATGATGCGCGTACTCGAACAAATGCCGAACAATCAGGACATTACGTCCGAGGATGTGCTCTACGTAAGAAAATCTGTGCTGGATAGCATGGCTGTGCAGTCCGAGCTTGAAAAAGAAGCGAAGAGCCGCAAGATCGAAGTCGCGAACGACGAAGTGAACGCCATGTACCAGCAGATCATGTCGCAGTACCCGACGCGCGAGGCGTTCTTTGAATTTCTGCAGCGCGCAGGCGTTACCGAACAGCAGGTGAAGGACGATATCCGCAATCAGCTTACCCAGCAGAAAGTCGTTGCTGAACTCATCGGCACGGTCTCCGTGGATGAGAAAGAAGCGCAGGATTACTATGACCTCACCAAGGGTTTCCTCTACAGGCAGCCTGCCGGCATGAAGCTCAACATCGCGACCTTTACCAATAAGGGCGACGCCGAAGACGCGCGCAAAAAAATCGCTGGCGGCGCGGAGTGGGATGCGACGCTGAACGCAGTCGGCGCAACCCTCAGAGGCTTTACGCCCTATGCGACGCCGGAACTCATGCCCGAGAACATCATGACAGGACCTTTTGAAGTACTGAAAGGCCTGGGCGTGAATAAAGTTTCCCCCGTCATCGAAATCACGAGCGACGATTTCTCGATCGCGATCAACCGCGGCAAAGAGTCCGAGCGCGTTCTGCCTTACGAAGAGGTGAGCGCGGACCTGCAGGCGAATTTGCGCAACCAGAAAATCCAGATGCGCCAGAACGAAGTGTTCCAGGAACTCGTTTCACGTGCGAACGTAGAGATTTTGGATGCGGAGATTTTCCCGGCGCCGCGCCAGCCGCAGCAGCAGGATCTCCCTGATGTAGGCGGGCAGTCGCAGGACGTGCCTGCTTCAGACGACGCGAATTAGGCAGCCAGAACCGAATTGCGATATTATTTCGCATAAATCCTTGCAATATCCGCATCGGAGTATTGACAAAGAAGCGGTTCGGAAATAAAATAGCCCCTGTTGGTGAGGTGGCCGAGCTAGGCTGAAGGCGCTCGCCTGCTAAGCGGGTAGGGGGGCACAAACCTCCCTCCAGGGTTCAAATCCCTGCCTCACCGCCACATATTTAAGCTGCGCCGGTAGCTCAACTGGATAGAGCATCGGACTACGGATCCGAAGGTTACGAGTTCAAATCTTGTCCGGCGCGCCAGCAAACAGCAAGAACCTCCAGGTTTTCCCGGAGGTTCTTTTTTGTGTGCGCTGCGTGCTGTGTTGTGTACAGTTGTTTCATGCCGCAGGCATTACGAAGTTAAAGGACAAAATTTAAGAAAATTGCATGAAAAACGCAGGTCCCGCGATTAGAAAATATGCGTTTTTTAGATTTTTTTGACAAAATGTATTGCTTTATTGGTACGTTTATCGTATTATTGTCCTAACTTCGGTACGGGGTATTAGTAACAAAGAATATGTAAGTGGCTGCTGTGTTTCTGACTTTTTGCGTGATGGGTACTGTGTGTTCTCATATTAGGAGGGGTAGGAAATGAAATATTTGTGCTCAGGTGAAAAAAAATTTCGTTTACGGTCTTTGATGATCTTCTGTACGGCGTTTTTGCTGCTCTCGGCGGTGTGTCCGTCCATTGCGATGGCAAACTACCAATCGTCATTATTTTCAACAGTACACGATGGACAAATCGTAACATACAACAGCGGCAGCGCTTCACATTTTGCATCGCCTTCAGTGGTCAGGCTGGCGGATAATCGCCTTCTCGTTGTTTTTGATCTCGAACTCGAACTGGCGACGAACGCGGCGAATGGAGGCGCAGCCGATGGAGTCTCTTTTACGGCGAGTAAGCTAGCCAGAAAATTCTCTTTTGGCGGCAGCGATAATCCGCCGAATATCTTGAATATCGCCCCGCACACGTACACATACGCTATCGACGGCGTGCTTAGAACGTTCAGCGCCTTTGAAATTGTTACCGAGGATGCTCTGAGTCCAACTGTAACCCTATCATATGATCCAGCTTTCGAAGAAGAGGATTCTTTTGTATTCGCCGTTCCGTCGCAGCAAAGCCTGCTTAGCGGGTTTCCCGCTGTCTCCCCGGCCCCGCTTGACGCTGCGCTCACAAAGATTGAGATTGGTGATGCACTGCTCGGCGTTGACAGCAGGATAATTTTTGACGACGCCGATCCGCAGATCACTGACCAGGCTTATGCTTGCTTTGAGGTCGTGTTATCTGACGATATTCCCAAGACAACCATAACGTTTACCCCCAGCGACAACACCACACTATGGACCACCGATTTCGGTGCGCCGCCCAACGGTATCGGCGAAACCACCAATGAAATCGACCTAAATCCCGGCGTTAATAAAGCGACTATCACATTGGGAACCGGAGAAAGTGCCATTCGCTACACTATTTTCATCATACGGGGCGCCAATTCGGCCCCGGCGCTGAAAAACCTGAACCTGATCACCATGATAAAAGCGACGCAGGGCCAGGGACCGGTCGTCCCTTACGTGCCAGGCGAGGAACTGGCCATCCCTCTCACGCAAGGACAATTGGCGTATCACACCAACTTCCAGTCGACCGTGCTCGGCGTCAAGGTAGCTCCTGAGGCGGATGCCGGCGTGAGCGTCTACGTAAACGGCGTTCTCTTGCAGGGCGACACCTCCGAGGTCATCGAATTATCTATAGACACGGTCAACAAAATTACCATCGGATTGGTTGATGCCGAGGATCATACAACCACGTACTCGCTCTACATTACGAGGGGGAACGAAGCGATCCTGAGCGGCCTGAAGCTGACGAAGATTGATGAGAGCGAACAAGGCGCCGGGGCGTCCCCTTACATTGAAGTACCGATTCGGCACGTCAACTCGGATGAGAACGGCTATATTCAAGACGGTGAACGCGACGCCAGCGGCTGGCAGCAGTATGTGGCCGATGCAAATAGACCTGGAAGCTTTGCGGGTGTAGAGTTCTACCTGGAACCGACATTCAACGCCGATACGCGCGTGTTTGTGTCGAACGTCAAAAAGACCACACTTGACCCCGCAGACGAAGTAGTAGCTGGCGAAGATGGCGTTTATAGAAGTAAGCCCTTTGTGATGAATTATCGCGGGGAAGAATTGACCCTCTATCTGACGATGTTCCGGCGGGAGCCGGGAGGAACAGACGAATGGATCATGAGCGATTCAGCAGTCGCCGTCAGCGTCGTGACAGAGCCGGTGAAGTCGAAACTCACCAAGATCACCGTGACTGACGGGTATACGAGCGAAGATTTACTGGTCCTCTCTGGTGACGAATTGCTGGTTAGCACACAGAATAGCATCACGACTTCGCAGTTCGCGAAATTCATCCACATCGAAATCGCTAAAGAGGGCAGCGATTTATTACTGACTCCCGTGAACTTCCAGGGCAAACCGGTAGGAGGCAGCGGCTTTCGCGCCGACGTCAAATTCAGCGCGTACGGCGAGGAGAAGGAGCTGATCATCGAAACCGTTGACCGCCAAACGGGCGATGCAAAAAGTTACAAGCTAAACGTAACACAGGGGCACCCTCCCTTTGTCATCCTGGGGATGTCGCCGGATGCGGTGTTCCAACAGCCCAATCCGTCAATGCTCATACTCGATATGAATGGTTTGCCCCGCGAGGGAGTGTATGACATGGAGACCCGCCGACCAATCCACACCGTCAAGGTACCGTCTCTTCCGAGCCGAACGGACGCGGACGGCAATACAGCCCTGACCGTAGATTGGACCATCTGTCCGCCAAGCGCCGATTTGGACGTGGATTTCCACCTCATAGAATACGAACGTTCCGGAAACTGGAGAATGGAAAACATCAGGAGGAATGCAGACAGCTCGGGCGGGACGCTTGATGTGGTTCTGCAAAATAAAAAAGATGCGCCCTATTGTTTCCGAACCTACTCGGACAAGACGTGCGTGAGACTCCACAACTTTGGGCTGAGAGCCTTGCTTTCCAAGCGAGGAATCGGCGAACTTGACGATTATTACGGTGACTTTGCGATGGTAACGCCGGATTTCGCAGAGATTACGATTGAGGTGCTCAACCAGTCAGAGGTAATCATCAAAAGTGAAAAAGATCGTTACCCTGAAGATAAGCGTCTGCCGATCATCGACTTTAAATTGTGGGGCGTCAGTTATGCTGAGGATCGTGATAATAAGCGTATTGGATTGCAGATTGGCAGAACCTACAAGATACCGGTAGTCTACTCCGTCGTAACTACGTACGGAGACTACAGGGAATACGTTCGCAAACATCCGGATATAGGCGAACGGTATCCCTATGTCTTTGCCCCCGGCGATACTGCGCCAATTCCTGTCATCTTGGAAGACCTGCGGTCTAGGAATGTTCCGGGATATTCGCCAAATATGATGGATGACAGACCGCTCGAATTCAGTCACGACAAAATAAAATTTTCTATAGCTCATGAAAATCCTGACCTTACGTACGTGAAAG
>JAJDJB010000041.1 GCA_030266985.1 Synergistaceae bacterium OttesenSCG-928-D05 | reverse complement strand
CATTCTTCTTTTGTTATTAGTTTTCGCTTGCTACGCTTTCTGCTTTCAGTTTTTCTATTTCGGAACACGCTGGATCAACGTCCAGCACTCTTTGAGCGAGGCCTCCAAGCGTACCAGGGAGGGAAGCATCAGTGTTGCCGCGTCAATCTCCCAGACCCGCCCTTTTTTGACGGCCTCCATTCTCCACATACGCGGATTATTCAAAATATCGTCTCGCGAGAGATCCTTCACGCTACGCCCCGTACCGGTCAGCGTGAGAATAACATCCGCGTCGCGGATCGCCGATACCTCATCCTGACCGTAAGAGACAAACAATGGGGAATCCGCCGTCCGAAGCAACCCGTCTTTCAGAAGCGGCACGCCTCCCGATGCTTCAACGATGCGCGAGGCCCAGGAATCCTTCGGACAGGTGGCATAATCCGCTCCCGCAATGATCAGAACCTTCGGGTCATCCGTTTTTTCTGACCGCACACCTGTTTTTTGCAGCGATTTCATCATCACTGAAAAAGCATGTTCTGAATCCCTCGTACGCCCGGTAAGACGCCCAAATCGACGCAGATACTCTTCGAAAGAACTGAACTCCGGCGTTGCAAAGACGGCAAAAGGAAGTTCGGATTCTGAAAGAGCGCTCATAAAAGCGCTGTTTTCCGACGCCCAGAGCGCGCCGACTATGACGAGGTCCGTCTTCAACTCTTTCAATTTTTCAATTATCGGCGGTCTGGAAAGACGTTCGACGTTTTTCGGGATCCACTTTGGGTCCGCTGTGTCTCCTACGCCGATGATCTGTTTTACGGCGCGAACCGCTACAAGGTTTTCGGCGTGTGCATCGCTTAAAGAGACAATGCGGACCGCTGGTCTCGGCAGTTCAACGATTCGCCCAAAATCATCCAGAAAAAGCACTTTGGGCGATGCGTATGCGCTTTGGTTCATAAAAAATATAAGCAGAAAAGCCAAAAGAAGTTGTCTAATTTTCTCCATAACCGCAGACTTTTTCCCGCATTTTTCCATTTCCACACCTCCCTCTGGATAAACTTATCCACCTAATTGTGGATATTTTTGTGGCCAAGTCCCATTTTTCCGCTAAAACAAGGGCTTTTTTCCACGTTTTTGTAGTTTGTGTTGTGGATAACCGGTTATTTCCTTGCTTTCATTTACATGTTTATCAAAATAAATGTTTGGGATTTAACTCGGCTCTGTACCGTACTTGGAATATTTTATACCGCAATTTAAAAAAGGGGCGCCGTTAAGCGCCCCCTTTTAAAACTTGTTTCTCGTTTCTTATTCGACTGTGATTTCCTGTGACGATTCCCACAAACCATGAAGGTTGCAATAGCTGAGCGCATAAAGCGTGCCGGACTTCGCCAATTTTACCGCTGCTGTTCCGATGGGCTCACAATGTGCCGGGCCCACGGCCGTCGGGTCCATTGCTGCTCCGTGCGCCGTGAACTGAAAGTCTGCAAGCTCGATCAAGAACTTCGTATCAGCCGGCTTGAAATAAAGCTGAATCCAGGAAATGTGGTGCTCCATTTTGTTGGGGTGCGGGATTTCCTTTCCAACGCTTACCTGTACCTGAAACTTTTCGCCCGCTTTTACCTTTGCAGGTGCTTCGATTACAGGAACGTGCTTCTCTCCCTTATAGTCGCCACTTTGAACAAACTCTCCGATCATTTGAGTTTCCTCCGCTTCTTTTTTGATGTTTTGCTTCTTCAGCATACGATAAATATAGCACAGCTAATTTACGTGCAATCCGCTGTTTTACTAAGAATGTGTAAAAAATAGGCAAAATATGCTGATCGACGTGCGTTAATTGCGTGCTTGCAGACGTGCCAGCACAGCTTTCAGGCGCGCCATTGCCTCAGCAAGTTCGGGATCGGAGATTTCTTCTTTCACTTGTTCGAGCGCTTCCGAGAGCGCAGCGTCCGATATCACCACGGGGGCGCGTCTTTTGTAGGCAGGTGCCGGAGCTTTTGTTTCGCTGGCTTTTTGCACCTTTCCAACTTTAATCGAGACCTTTACAGAATCGACTTCGAGGTACGCCCGCAACGCCCGCGGCAATTTGTTTTTAAACGGCCCCATTGACGTTGCCACTGCTGCGCTTTCCGCATGGATCGTGAGAAGCGCGCAGCCGTTCTCGATTTCGCAGCCGGCTATCATGCTGCGTTTCGCGTACTCCGGCCCCACGACGCCTGGCCACTCTTTTTCGAGCATGTCCAGCTTCTGGCAGATACGAATTTCTTTGGGCAGCCCTTTTAAGAAAAACGAGCGTATTTCTTTGCTATGTTCCACTGTGACCGCCCTCTCCCGTTCTTCTCCGTTGCTCGATAGCGACCCAAAGCAGCTGTATGTCCGTCGGCGGAATGCCGGAGATGCGCGACGCCTGTCCCAGCGTGCGCGGCAGAACGCTTGTCAGTTTTTGCCTTCCCTCGGCGGAAAGTCCTTTAACTTTCGCAAAGTCAAAGTTTTCTGGAAATTTTAATTTTTCCATGCGCCTGAATTTTTCGACCTGGCGCTCCTGACGTTTGACATAGCCTTCATATTTTAGCTCTACAGAAATGCGTTGCCCTAGGTCGGATTCCAGTTGAGACTCGGATAATTCGCCTGCAAGAGACCAGGATATTTCAGGGCGCAGCAAAAGCTCCGCAACTGAAAGACCCTCTGAGAGCGGTGAGGATCCATGTGCCGCAAGTCGTTCGTTTACAGCTGCGCTTGGTGAAATTTTCACGCTGCTGAGGCGTATGCGTTCTTGTTCCATGCGGTCCCATCGGTCACGCAACAGTTCCATGTTTGTTTCAGGAAGAAGTCCTATTTCGAACCCTTTTTCTGCCAAACGCAAATCTGCGTTGTCATGCCGCAAAATTAAGCGGTACTCGCAACGACTTGTGAGCATGCGATAGGGTTCTTTCGTTCCTTTCGTGACAAGATCGTCGATTAGTACGCCGATGTATGCTTCGTCTCTGCCCAGGACAAAAGGCTCTTTCCCCTGGACCCGCTGGGCTGCGTTAATACCGGCAATAAGCCCCTGCGCGCCTGCTTCCTCGTAACCCGAAGTGCCGTTTATCTGCCCCGCTAGGAAAAGATTATGAAACTGTTTTACCTCAAGCCACGGCTCCAACTGCGTCGGCATTACGAAATCATATTCAATCGCATAACCGGGGCGCAAAATATGTGCGTTTTCGCAGCCTTTAATCGTTTTGACCGCTTCGATCTGCGCTTCGATGCACATAGAAGTGGAAAAATTTTGCATATAAACTTCGCGGCTGAGATGACTGACGGGTTCAAGAAAGATGGGATGGCTTTCTTTTTCCGGAAATTTGATTACTTTGTCGTCAATGGAAGGACAGTAACGCGGCCCCTCTGTCTCAAGCGCACCTTGCACAAGCGGCGACTGGTCAAAATAACGGCGCATTGCGTCATGTGTCTCCACACCCGTACGTGTAAGCCCGCAAAACATGCCGTGATGCTCGCGCTTCTCGCCAAAATGAGAGAAGCTCTCCGGTTCAGAGAGACTTTGCTGCTTGTCTAAAATATCCCAGTTTATCGTGTCGAAATGGAGGCGCGGTGTTGTATCCGTTCTTAAGCGCCCTAATTCCAGGCCTGTTTTTCGCAGACTTCTCGAAAACTCCGTTCCCGCAACCATGCCCAGCGGACCTGATTTGTGTGCCGTAAGCCCGATGTATATTTTTGACGCCAGGTATGTGCCAGTTGCAAGGATAACCGCATCTGCCCAGAATGTCTGCCCTGTTCGAACCTTTATTCCCTTTACCGCGCCGCCCTCGACGATGAGTTCCGTTGCCTGCGCCTGATGCAGAAAAAGGTTTTTCGTCGTGAGGAGCACATTTCTATAGTGATCGCTGTAGATGCGCGGGTCGCACTGCGCGCGTAGTGTACGCACCGCGGGACCTTTTGACGTATTAAGCCAGCGCAAATGCTGCGTTGCTGTGTCCGCTGCTAAAGCCATTTCTCCGCCCAGCGCGTCAATTTCACGGACAAGATGTCCTTTTGCCGGACCGCCGATTGATGGATTACAGGGCATCATCGCCGTGTTGTCCAAATAAAGATTCAGCATCAGGGTTTTTACGCCCATTCGCGCGGCCGCAAGCGCGGCCTCACATCCGGCGTGCCCGCCGCCTACTACGATCACTTCAAATATTTCATTAATTCTCATCAGGTTGCACAACTTTCCCCTTAGAAACCCGGTGAACTTCCCCCGGGAAAAAATCTACGCCTGGTTCGGCTGTTGCTGCAAAAACTTGTGCGCCCCTTTGCAAAAGCGCATCAAACAACACTTTTCTACCTTCGTTATCAAGTTCCGCCGTAACCTCATCCAATAGCAGGACGGGGTTCTTGCCAAGTTTTCGTTTCACCGCATCAGAGGCTGCGAGCATCAATGCGATCGCTGTGCGTCGCCTGAAACCACGGCTAAACGCGCAAGACGCAGATCTGCTCCCTGTGTTTATGATTAAATCGTCGCGATGCGGGCCGACAAGAGGAACTTTCATCTGGCATTCTTTAAAACGATTTTTTGAAAATGCTTCCATAAAATCGCGCTCCGGTTCGTCAAAAAGACCGCCGCCTCCGCGACAATGCGACAACTCCACGTGCGCCGGCAATAACTCCTCCAGCGGTTCAAGACACTCGGAAAGCAGCGATACTGCATCTCCCCGCATTTTCCAGATCCATGCCGCCAACGGCAAAAGCGCACGATCCACTGTTGCCGTCGGCATGCCTTTTCTCAGCATAACCGATTTTTGTTTGATACCTCGTCGGTAGTCGTGAAGGCGAACTGCGTAAGGAGGCACGATCAATGCAAGAATCATATCAAGCAGTCGCCGCCTGTATGAGGCGGACCCTTCTAGGATCGCCATATCATTCGGCTGAAATGTGAGAACCGGGACGCGCCAGCGCAAATCCGTTGCGTTAATGGATTTATCGTTAAAACGCATCGTGCAACGGCCAGAAATTTTCACTTTCACGATATCTCCGCTTTCGTCATCAAGCTGGCCAGTAAGTTGAACGTCTTCCGATCCGCTCTCCCATGTCGGCAGAGATGCCGTTTTCGTACCTCGTTCCAGAGGACCCCATCCTGAGAGGATATTAATGCCCTCGAGGATATTTGTCTTTCCAGATCCGTTTTCCCCCATGAGCAAATTCAGCCCCGGGGACCATTTCATCTCCCGGGGCTCAATATTTCGAAAGTTATTAAAACGAACCCGACTGAATCCCATACCTCTCCAGGCTAGTCTTCCATATTCAGCTCTTCATCTGAAAGATTAATCGGTGCGATCAAACAGATAAAGTTTTCGCCTTCCGTGCGCTTGACCGCCATATGTCCGGCCGCGCCGTTAAAAGAGAGCCTTACTTCCGGTTCCCGTAATACTTTGAGCGAATCCATGAAAAATTTAGAATTAACTGCTATGCGCAGTCTTTCCCCGACCACTTCCGCTCCGATGTCTTCACGTGCTGTGCCAAAATCCGGTGCCTTTCCGCGCATTGTAAAAAATTCTCCCGGTTCGATGTCAAGCACAACCATTCTGTTGAAATCCCGAACAATAACATCTACGCGTTCCAGTGCAGAAATAAGCAGTGCTCTGTCTACTAGTATATTCGTAACGTGTTCCTTCGGCAGGATTTTTTCATAGGGCGGGAAGCGCGACTCAACGCGCCTTACTGTAAATTCCACATTCCCGACCTTAAAGTAAAATTGCGCTTCATCAAATAAAATTTCGACTTCAGCATCCGGCTCCATAGAGCCCAAAATGCGCTGAACTTCTTTAACGCCCTTCATCGGGAGCAAATAACCCTCCCGATCCTCTCCGCCTATAACGGGTACTGCAGAGAGCGCCAGTCTGCGTGTATCCGTGGATATCACTTTAAGCATTCCGGCAGTCAGGTGAAAATTCGCAGACGAGAGGTAAAGCGGAAACTCTTCGCCGGTCGATGCCGCCAACGTTCCTTCTTCAATGACTTCCGCAAGCTCTCTGACCGTAATTTTACAAAATGCCGCCGCTTCGTCCGAAGACGGAAGCTTCGGGAACTCACTAACAGGATAAGTACTGAAGTTGTACTTACCTCTGCCAGCCTTCAACGTCACTTTCCCGTCTTCCACAGAAAGTGTGAACTCTTCTCCCGGTGCTTTTTTGAACAAATCGCTGACCATTTTGATCGGAAAAACGGCATTTCCGGGTTCTACCACTGTTACTCCTGCTGCAGAGCAGATAATCGAAGTCCGAATGTCCGTAGCCTGAAGTAAAACACCTTCAAAAGTCGCCTTTACCAAAACGGAGGAAAGGATATTCATCGAACTGGAACTGGAAGTACTGCGTTCCGCTAAGCCCCAGCTCTGAAGAAAAAGTTTTTTGTTTATCGTTAACTTCATGAGAGAACCTCCCTATTACAACTTAATATTATTTATATAAAAACAAGTCATCGTAGCCGTAGGGGCTGTGGATTTGTGGAAACAGGCAAAAAAGCCTGAACCGGCGACAATTTCCTCTGTGTATAAAAAGAACCGAAAAACACGAAAATATCCACAGTATCCACATTATACGCGTGGAAAAAGGAGAAAAAATCTTTGTCCACGATTTGTTCCACCGAAAATCAGCAATAAAATTACAGCTTAGACGCAATATTATCCACAAAAGAACGCACGCGCAAGTCTGTTTTTATGAGATCTTCCACTTTTTTACAAGCGTGGATGACAGTCGTGTGATCCTTTTTGTTAAACGCATAACCAATTTGCTGCAGACTTTCACCTGTTTTGTTGCGAGCCATATACATAGCAACCTGGCGTGCCAGCGCAAGGTCGGCGGTACGTTTTTGCGAAAGCAGGTCCTCCATAGAGATACCAAACGACTCAGCTACCAGTTGCTGGATTAATCCAATGCTAATTGGTCCTGCCATGTTATCGCGGATTAAATCTTTGAGCCAAACAGAGACGTTTTCCACAGTCATAGGATCGTCGTTAAATTCCGCGCACGCGACAATACGATTCAGCGTACCTTCGAGTTCGCGAATGTTGCTTGGAATGTTTTGTGCGATAAAAACGATAATATCATCTGAAATACGATACTTTTTGATTTCCGCCTTTTTTTGCAGTATAGCAACGCGTGTTTCAAAGTCAGGCAACTGAATATCCGTGACAAGTCCCCACTGAAAACGCGATACAAGGCGTTCCGTAACGCCTTGTATTTCTTTCGGCGGACGGTCGGAGCTTATAATGACCTGCTTCTTTGCGTTGTGAAGCGTATTGAAAGTATGAAAGAGTTCTTCTTGTGTGCTTTCCTTATCCCCTATAAACTGGATATCGTCGATCATAAGCACGTCCAGTTCGCGGTAGCGCGAACGGAATTCATTATTCGTGTTATTTCGAATTGCAGAAATAAAATCGTTCGTGAATTTTTCTGCGCTCACATATAGAATTTTAATCCCCGGCAGCGTATTTTCGATATGGTGCCCGATAGCATGCATCAAATGCGTTTTCCCGAGTCCGACTTTTCCCCAGATAAAAAGGGGATTATACGCAACGCCGGGAGACTCCGCCACGCTGAGGCAGGCAGAATGCGCCATCCTATTGGAAGGGCCGACGACGAAAGAGGGGAAAATATAATTCGGATTGAGTCCGTTTCTGGAAGTTATAATAGGCTTTTTTTGTTTTGCAATCTCTTCAGCACGTTCTTTGGTCTTATCATCATCAGAGGTCTCTGTAACCTCTACAACTATTTCCGAACCAAAACCGATGTCGCTGAAAAGATCTTTCATGCGTGGCAAAAATCTGGAATTGATTTGTTCTTTTATGAAGGGGTTAGGAACGTCCAGCACAAGAACGCCATCGGCGTAGGAAACGGGCAGGCAACTGTCGAGATATAGCTTTGCCGTGTTCCCGAGAAAGGTGCCATCGTTGGAAAACACGTTCTCGCAGTGTGCCTTGAAATCCTGCCACAACGTCTCTAGCTCGTTCGTCATTACAACTCACCCCGAAAGAAAAATAGATAGGCAAATCAATGTTCGCAAATTATTCTATCATGAAAAGAGCCCCCTGGAACATTCCGGAAGAATGAAATCCACAAAAGATATCCACTTATCCACAAACAGAAATTCAGCGAGGTAAGAGACGTCAAAAACGCAAGGCTTGCAAAGAAAAGCGGATCTATTTGTGAATTTTTTGTCTTTTGACTAAAACGAAAAATGCAGATGTAATGCAAGTGGACAACTTGTGCTCATGTGTGTGGGTAATGTGGAAAACGGGCATTCGCATAGTTGCATTTAGCTCATTATTCATTACTCATTGAAACATCCCAATCGGTATTTTTACGGGGAGGTCGTTCTAAGCTGTGATGTTGAGCCGTATTAAGTGAATTTTGTCCACACCATGTGGATAGATTTTATGGATAACTAAATGTTACAGCCGTGTAACAGGGTGTTATCACCTCATTTTTTCAAAAGCGACAGCATTTGTGAGATATTTCAATAGAAAGAGATAGAGGTGATTGTCTTTTATTGATCTTAACCCCAATAATGACCGACGAGAATCCTCAGGATTTCAAAAACTCATAACGCCCCTGTGAAAAGGTGCGCAAAAAGCGGCTTCCCTTTAAAAAAGCCGCTTAAATATCTCTGAAAGTTGTGTTTTTTGGAAAATTATCTTTGGTAGCGCCAGATCTCTCCGCCTTGAAATTCTTTTGGTGCGCCAGAGAGAATCACGGCGTCATCGGTCATTTTTATCGTTTTGAATTCAATCGGAAAAGGGATTTCCGCAAATGACAGAAGCGGATTTACCTTATCCAGGACCATAGACTTGACCATGCTTTCCGGCATGTTTACGCCCTCGACGTAGAAGTTTGTCTTTTCAAGATGCACGCCGTCGGGCTGCAGCCCCAGAATGCCTTCCGCGCGCAAACGGATGCGCAGCGGTACTAATAAGACGGTGGAGAAAATACCTTCCGCTTTAAATCCCTGTGGCTGAAAGTCGAACGCAAGGTTGGAAAACCCCTTTGTGTCGATTCCCGTAAGAAATAGATCGTTGACGTCCTTTTCAAGAAGCACCATCTCGCCTTGTGACATCAGGATCAATTTAGCAAGAGCATATTTGTCGGTGGTATCAATTTCCGTCAGTTGTGTTTCGTCCAACATCGCACTGAGCTTCATGCTTTCAACGCGGATTTTGTCGAGCTTGCCGCCATAGGCCTCTGCCCAGGCAAAGTTTTCCCCGTTGCTGACCCTGATCTCAAGGTGCTCCGGCTGTAAAAGCGTAACGAGCAATTGACCGATTCCCTGAGCGAGCTTTTTTTCCTGTTCCGCAGCATGAACCGGGAAAATGTTGTAAGAAAGAATGACAGCGCATAGAAGCGCTACGGTTAGAATTTTTTTCATGTAGGTTTCCCTCCAACGCGTTTGGTTCCCGAAAGATTGATTATCTTGCAACCATATTCTATACTTCTTTTGTACCGAACCGCATCGCAAAGTGTGCGTTCTTTTTTGCGGTTTTTACTATATCAGATCTGTCTGTTTTGAAAGGGCGGCAAAAAATGCCGCAGCGCAGGCCTGTGACTAGATCATAGGATACCAATTAAAGAGGCTAAATATAATGACGTTTTTCGAACTCTTCTTCTTCTTCTTTAAAATCAGCGCCGTGACGTTTGGCGGCGGGATTGTGATTTTGGGCATGGTTAAACTCGAACAGGACAAAAAGGGAGATATTGACCCCGAAGAGTTCGAAGACATGGTCAGTCTGGCTGCGTCAATGCCGGGGCCGATCGCGGTCTCGATTGCGTGGCTCTACGGAAGGCATTACAAAGGATTTTTAGGCAGCGTCGTTGCAGTTGCAGGTGCAATCGCTCCGCCGTTTTTTATCGTGTTGGCGCTTTCTCCGATTATTTTGAAATATTCCGACGTTCCGATGGTTCAGGGTTTCTTTAACGGAGTCTTGGCAGGCACAAGTGCAATCATCGCTTTTGTAGTCTTTGACAACGTGAAGGGAGCGCTTTCTTCGGGCTGGTGGAACGTAGTCCCCTTTGCCCTGATCATCGCGATGATCGGAGTTTTTCACCTGCATCCGTTGTTTGCGATGTTGCTTGTAATCGCGCTTCAGTTTGCGCGTGAAAGGGTCGTTTCCAGATGAGTACGATTCTTGGTCTGATTTCCGCTTTTGCGCAAGTTGGCATCGGTGCGTTCGGCGGGGGGCTTTCCACTTTGCCATTGATCCAGTATCAGCTCGTGATACGGACGGGCTGGCTCACCGACGAGCAATTTAACCAGGTTCTCGCGCTTTCACAGGTTACACCGGGGCCGATCGCAATCAACGCAGCGACTTTTGTCGGTTATCAGCAGGCAGGGTTCTGGGGCTCGCTGGCTTCGACGTTTGCACTCATTGGCGCGCCGATAGCGGTGCTCTGTGTGATTATTTATGTCCTTCAGCAGTGCTCCGCAGAGAGCAGCAAGCGCTTCAAGCGTCTCCTGCGCCCGCTGGTAGCAGGCCTGCTGACGCTTTCCATCCTTTCACCCTTGAAAGGGACCTTCAGTAACGGCATCATTGCGATAATACTTTTTGTCGTGGGATTGCTTTTGATCAAATTCTGCAAATTCATAAAAGACCACCCGCCGATAATGCTTTTTCTTTTCGGAGTTGTCGGCATGTTTTTGCTTTCATAGAAGATTATTATAACGATACGCTGTCCATGACGGCTTATGTGGCCTGGTTTCCTTCTATATGATGTTATTGGAAATCACAGAGATTTTAAAAATTGCGCTGCCAGCTCCGATGTTTTTCTTGTTTCTAAGTAGTGCCTAAATAGCAAAAACTCCAAAACCTCTCCCCACTTTTCTGTCCTTATATCAAAAAATTGTTCGTTTGGGCGAGTACTGAAAAAGCCATAAATGAAAAAGCCTTTAAGAGGAGAATCCTGTTTGGGTATATAATCAACAAAAATTCACAAAAGGTGCGAATATGAATCTGTTCGCAGAAAAACCGCAAAAAAATTTGATTTTTTGTCACAAAATTGATTGACTAATTGGCCGGAATGTTGTAACTTATTTATTGAGCCCCACAGTAAAGTTACCAAGTTTTCAAAAGTGCATTCTTTTCGTGTTTGAAATGTGTATGAAATTTCTAGCCGCCTGGCTGAAACCACCAGGGCTCACATGGGGAGGTGGAAGGAAAGCAGAATTTCTAAGGCACGTTTGTCAGTATTTCGTATTAGGTATTTTCCACACGCTTGTTTGAAAAACATGGAGACAGGGATTTTGAAGGGAGAGTATTCTATTGGGTAAAAAATTGGCACTTATTTTTGCAGTGATGTTTGTTTTTGTCGCACTTGTCGGCCCAGCAACGGCAGCGCCGGTAGTCTTCCGCTTCTCTGGTCAGTCGCCGCCTGAGCACGTTGCGACGAAGACAATGGAAGCAATGGCGAAAGAAATCGGCGAAAAGACGAGCGGCCGTGTCGAAGTCAAAGTCTATCCCGCAAGCCAGCTTGGCAACTACTCTCTGGTCTTTGAAGAGATGATCCGCGGCACCGTCGACATGGCGATGATGTCGATTGCGACGGAGTTCGAACCGCGCCTTGAAATGACCTACATCAACGGCTTCTGCAGCGGTTACGACGAAGCGAAGAAAATCTTCGATCCCGATGCGTGGTTCTCGAAAAAGCTTGCTGAACTGCTCGATCCCCTTGGAATTAAGCTGATAGGCTCCTACCTCGAAGGTTTCATCGGTATCGCATCGACGAAAGAACTGGTCGATCCCCTCAACCCGAAAGTCGACAAAGGTGTCCTGACCCGCGTTCCGAACATGGCCGTCTACTCGCTCGGCGCAAGAGCGATGGGCTTCCGTCCGATCACGATTCCCTATTCGGACGTTTACCAGTCGATGCAGACGGGCGTTTGCGACGCGGCTGACGGTTACCCCGTCGCAGCGGCGTACACCATTCTTGGTGACGTTATGAAATACTGGTACCATACGAACTACTCGATCGAATACCTTGCCATGATGGTCAGCAACAAGTCGTGGGCAAAACTTTCCGCGGACGACCAGAAGGTCTTCCAGGAAGTCGCGAGAAAATATACGCTGCTTTCCATCGACAATGCAGAAAAAGAAGACAACCGTTACATGGATCTGATGGAGAAGAAGGGCATCAAAGTCTTCAAGTACACCGAAGATCAGCTGAAGGCCCTCAAAGAAGCCTGCATCGGTACGTGGGATGAGCTTGGCAAAACGGCTCTGACGCCGGAACTCATGAAAGAGTTCAAAACGCAGCTCGGCAAATAATAAATCAGACGTTGCACGCGGGGGAGGGAAACCTCCCCCTTTTTGCAAATGTTTGTGATTACAGTATCAATCTTGTCGTTATTTGTGCAAAACACACATTTTTTATGTGCAAAAAATAGAGAATCTTTGTAGCAAAGTTAATTGACGAATTAACCTTGTAGTAGTATTTTTGCGTAGTATCATGCAGTATCTTTGGTTTTATGAAAGGGGATTACCCGAATGACAGACAAGGCACCGACCGGA
>JAJDJB010000040.1 GCA_030266985.1 Synergistaceae bacterium OttesenSCG-928-D05 | reverse complement strand
GCCGAATCCCGGTACGGTTTTATCCGCGATCGCAAGCAGCGCTTCCGGCGTCACATCGCGCACGGAAAGCCCCGTGCCTCCAGTCGTCAGGATCAGGTCATAGCCACCCGAACACCATGCTTTAACGGCATCCTGGATCGCCTGCATTTCGTCGGGCACGATTTTCCTGTCTTCCACCACGCCGCCAAGATGAGCGACGAGCCGCTCGAGCTCCGGTCCGGCGGTATCGACACGTTCGCCGCGGCTCCCTTTGTCGCTGACCGTCAGCACAGCGGTTTTGATCGGCCGCCAGATTTCAACAGGAGCCGAGACGCCCAAAAATCCTGACGTCACAACGTCAAATTCTCGTTTTTTATCATCCCAGCGCAGCAAGGCCTCCCCGCCGTTCACCGCGAGGAATTCGCCGTTCCGTATTTTAGCACCCTGCGGCAGCACAATTGTAAGAACGTCTTCCGCGTCATTCTCGGAAAGTTTTTCGCCCGCGTGCGCGAAACGAAGTTTCGCGGCAACGTCGTTGATATAAACGCGCCCTTCCCCATCCTGATCGACGTAACACAGCGTGTGGTCTCCAAACGTTGCAGGCCAGTAAAGCCTAAGTATCCTCATGCGCCGTACCTCTCTTTCGCGTTCCAGTCGCCGCTTTTTCCGCCCGTTTTTTGCAGCAGGTGGATATCGCGGATCACCATTCCTTTGTCGATTCCTTTACACATGTCATAAAAACATAGCGCCGCAAGCGATACGCCTGTCAGCGCCTCCATCTCGACGCCTGTAACTTCAGTCGCGGTTGCCTCGCAGATAATGCGCACAGACGAACCGAGCAGCTCGCATCGCACGCTCACGTTATCGATGCGGATCGGGTGGCAAAGAGGGATCAGGTCGGGCGTTTTTTTCGCACCCATGATTCCCGCCAGCTCCGCAACGGAAAAAGGATCGCCCTTTTTCACGCCGCCCTGCGAAACAACGTCCGCGATGGCTTGCGGCAGGTCAATCCACCCTTCGGCAAGCGCGGTGCGTTTCGTGGTTTTTTTTTCGCTGACATCCACCAATACGGGGCGCCCGTCTTTATCAAAATGCGTGTAATCAGACATGCTTTATCCTCCTATGCCCGACATGTGCTGCTTGCCGTCATGAATATCGTCCCAGCAGCGCGGTTTTCTTTTAATGCTCTCCAGGATCAATTGCTCCAGTCCCGCCTTATCGTGATTGCGGATCATCTGCGCCAGCGGAATTTCCTCCGCGCTGAAAAGACACATGCGCAGCTTACCCGAAGCCGAGACGCGAAGCCTGTTGCATTTTTCACAGAAATGGTCGGATACGGCCGTGATGATGCCGATCGTATCCCCCGTTTTTTCATTGACATAATATTTGGCTGGGCCGTCTTCGTCCGTTCCGCGCTTTTCGACCTTCCAGGCGTCTCCGTCCGGAAGCATCGCAAGGATTTCGCTGCCGCTTATGAAACGTTCGCGGCTCCACACATCGTCCTCAAGCGGCATAAATTCAATCAGCCGCAGAAGCAGCCCTTCTTCCTTCGCGAAACGCAGCAAGCCGCCGATTTCGTGGTCGTTGAACCCCTTTATGAGCACCGCGTTCAGCTTCAGATTTGGAATCCCTGCCCGAACGGCGGCGCGTATTCCGGTAATCACGTCGCTAAGCGAACCAATGCGGGTGACTTCCGCAAATTTTACCGGATCAAGCGTATCAAGGCTGATGTTCAGGGAATGAAGTCCTATTTTTGCGAGTTCCGGCGCATAACGGTCCAGCAGCGAAGCGTTCGTCGTAAGCGCGAGCTTCATCTTTGGAAACTCTTCTTTTAACTGGGCAAGAAAAGGCACAAGGCCTTTTCTGACAAGCGGCTCGCCGCCCGTAAACCGGAACTTGCGCACGCCGAGATCCCAGAAAGTTCCGCACAGAAACGAGATATCTTCATAACGCAGGATATCCGCATGGCTGAGGCACTCCACGCCCTCCGCGGGCATGCAGTAACTGCAGCGGAAATTGCACCGGTCCGTTATTGAAATTCGGACGTACCGAAGATGGCGTCCGTAAAAATCGATCAGTTCGGCCATCTGTATCCCCCCATCTCCTCCACGCTTTTTCGCCATGCGCTGTCCTGCAGCGCGTCAAGCAGTGCGGCGATCCCGGGGTGTTCTAAGTACTCCGCGGGAATCACAAGCTCGTAGGGCTCCTCCGCAAGCGGAATAAAATCAAGCCCCAGCGCGTCCGCCGCCGATTTGATCCCGAGCGTGGCGTCCGCAAGTCCGGTATGCACCCTGTTTGCGGCCTCCATATGCGTCGAACACTGCTGCGCGTAGCCTTTCACATCTTCAGGCGATTTTCCGTTCAGCTTCAAATAATAATCGAACAACACGCGCGTTCCCGCACCCGGCTGCCTGTTGGTGAATACAAAATCTCCGTTGCAGAGGTCTTCGAAACTCCGGATATTTTTAGGGTTGCCCGCCTGCACAATGATTCCCTGCATACGGTAAAAAACGAGGAAACGTCGCCAGTCGCGGCCCGCCGCAAAACGCTCGATGAAGCTGTCGTTGTACGTTCCGTCGTGTTCGTCAAGCAAATGGGAAGCCGCCAGATGACACTCGCCGCGCCCAAGCGCCGCGAGACCGCCCATGCTGCCGACCGCGCGCGAAACAAAATCGCCGCCCCACCGTTTGATCGGAGTCGCCAGCAGCTGAATCGCCGGGTCGTCCGACCCCTGAAAAAGGATGCGGCGCGATAAATCGACTTCTTTCGTCATGCAGACCTGAACGTCGGTCCCCTTCTCACACTCGAGCGCCGACGCGGGCAGCAGCGCGATGCCGTCCGACTCGGCGAGCGCCCACAACACGCTCGCGCCCGAAGTCAGGACCCAACTATAGAGCGTATCTCCCACGCGCGCCGTTTTCACGCGCAGCCAGTCCTCGACGCCCGCGGGCGAAGAATGCTGTACGAGCAATTTCGTATCCCATATTTCACGCGTGCCGATCGCTTCCCGGATCAATTCTTTCTGGTCGCCGCGCACGCCGGAAAGCAGTTTAAGCAACGGATAAACAAGGCTCCAGAGCACCACGGCCGTCGACATCGGGAATCCCGGAAGGCAGATCACGGGCTTGCCGTCGACCGCTGCGGCCATGGCCGGCCGCCCCGGCTTCATGCGAATCCACCGGAACAGAACCTCTCCAAGCGCCTGAAAAACAGTAAGCGTATGGTCGCGGTCTCCTTTTGCGGACCCCGCCCCCACGAGCACAAGGTCGTATTCCTTCGCGCCCTTCTGCACGTATTCTTTTAAAATATCAGGCACATCAAGCAGCACCGGCGTAACGTCCACCGTAAAACCCCACTGCGCAAAAGAAGCCTTAATAAAAAGTGAATTGCTTTCCGCGACTGTACCCGATTTCGGTTTGGGGTTCGCGAGCCACTCTTCTTTTGGTACAATCTCGTTTCCCGTCGGGATAAAAAGGACGCCCGGCTTTTTTATTACGGATACTTTTTCCATCCCCGCGTTCAGGAAAAGGGAAATCAGCGCGGGAGATACGATCTCGCCTTCGCGCGCGATAATCTGCCCCGCCATGACGTCTTCGCCGAGCGGGCGCACGTTCGTGGAAGGCGTGAGCGATTTGTACACGCACAGCACGCCGTCCTCTATTGCGGAATCTTCCACCATGAGAACGGAATTCGCCCAGACGGGCAAGTCCGCGCCCGTGTTGACCCACGCGTAATTTTCTTTTTTTATCATCGCAGGTGTTGCGGGCGACGCGCCGATGGTGGCGTCCGCGTCGAGCGCGTAACCGTCGACCGCCGACGCCGCATAATGCGGAACGTTCCGCAGCGCCACAATATCGCGCGCCAGAACAAGTCCGAGGGCGTCTGTGATTTCTATTTCCTGCCGGAAATTAAGATAGGCCTCTGCAAAAACGCCGCGCAAAATTTGCCACGCCTGCGAGAGTTCCAAATGTTCCGGGTAATCCTTTACCATGTCCACACCTCCGCGGTTTCACCCGCGCGTATTGTTTCCATATCTTCCGGGATCCTAATCAGGCCGTCCGCCTCTTCCAGCGCCGAAATGTAACCGGATTTTGCGGGCATAGGATGAACTTGTCCCTGATGAAGCCGACAGGGAATAAATTCCTCCGGCCCCGTTCTTGCTGTGAGGTCCTTTGCAAGAGGCAGGTATATCTTCTGACCGTATTCCTGCTTTTGCGCGCCAGCAAGGCGCAGCAGGAGCGGCAGTAAAAAAACAAACGAGACGGTCAAGCAGGAGAGCGGGTGGCCCGGGAGGCTTACGATCATTTTTTTTTCTTCCGAACAGCCTCCAACAAGCGTCGGCTTACCCGGCACAATGTTGATCCCGCGCACAAGCAGGCCAGGTTCGGGAAGCGACGCAAGGAATTTTGCGCTGTTGTCGCGCACGCCCACAGAAGAACCGCCGCTCAGGACGAGGACGTCGCATGCCGCGAGTTCATCCGAAACACGCTTTTCAAAAAAGGATGCGTCATCAGAAACAACGCCGCGATACTCTGCGGGGAACCCGTAACGCGCTAGCAGAGCGCGCGTCGTCCAGCCGTTGACGTCGCGAATTTTTCCCGGCGGCAGTTCCCGCGTTTCAACAGACGCGATCTCATCGCCGGTGCTAAGAATATTTATTTTCAAGTCGATGGCATTTACAGATGTGACGCCAAGCGTGGACAGCAGCCCGATCGTTCGGAAATCGACCAGATCGCCCCTGTCGAGCAGTTTTTTTCCCGCGGCGATTTCTTCACCCTGCGAAACGATATTGTCTCCCGACTGAACTCCCCTGCGCACTTCGATCCAGTCTCCCGAAGATTCCGTATCCTCAAGCATAACGACGGCATCGGCGCCGAGCGGAAGTGCTGCGCCCGTCGGAATCGCAACGGCTTCTCCCATGCGCACGGACAGGGATGATATTTCCCCCATCGCTACCTCACCCGTTTTGCGCAAAAAAGTCGGCGTTCCGGGCGTCGCAGCAATGACATCGCGGCTCTGCACCGCAAAACCGTCGCGCAAACTGCGTGTGTAAGGGGGGTAAGGCATTTCTGCATAGAGGGGGGACGCAAGGCGCAGTCCCGCTGCGTCTTCAAGCGAAACGCTCCTTTCACCTGTTTTCCAGGGAAAGGAGAGTCTCTGTGAAACAATCTCGACCGCCTCCAGGCGAGGCGTTACTTCTCGAACAAATCCAGCCATTCGTTTTACGCGCCGGGCAAGGCCGCTCTTATTTTCCCGGGGGCACGATCAGGGTGGGATACCCCTGGCCCTCGAGCTTCTGAGAAAGCGTCTGCGCCGCGTCCCGCGTTGCGGCTCCCTTTACGCGGACACGGAAGAACGGCTTCCCGTTGCTCACGGTCTCGCTCAAATAAACGTCATACCCCTGCCCCTTCGCTTTTTGCGCCAGGCTCTGCGCATTCTCGCGTGAAGCAAAACTGCCGATCTGTACGTCGAAGCGCTGTCCCGAAGTCGACTGCGAGGGGACCGCCGCTGCAGGCGGCTTCGCGGTGGTTGACGCAGAAGTACCCTGCACGGGCTTCGCCGTACCCGGCTGTGCGGAGGCCGGTTTTTCCGGCTGCGCGTTCTGCGGTGCTGCAGGTTCGCTCGTGACCGGTCCGGCTACATATGTGGGCTTAGTTGTTGATGGCTGCTGCACAGGCGCCTCCGGCTGCGCAGCGGGAGGTGTCGTAACGGCAGGCGTCTGCGGATTTGCGCTTGTCGTCTGCGGCGCTTGCGCAACGGTCTGCGGCGGGGTCACCGTTCGTTTCGTATCGCTGGAGCCGAAAAAGAACAGCCTTACGCTGAAGAAAAGCAGCGCCAGCGCCATAAGCACCGCAAGCGGCAGCATAAATTGTCCAAATGAGGCAAAGTGCTTTTTTTCCTTATAGCTCCGTGATCTTCTCGAAACCATCGAAACCCCTCCTTAACTGCTAATAAAGACAGTTTAATTCTAACAGTGTTTCATTGCGACTGGAACCAACAAAACGCGTCTTTTTCCCGTTTTCGACGTTTTTTGCAAGCAAAAGGCTCTCTTGATATCCTGCCCATGCAAGTTGGAATTCCCGTTCCGCTTCTTTCGCGCTTGTAAGCCGAAGCTGCGGCGCTTTTCGCCCAAACTTTCGAATTTCTTTTCCCAGGATGTCATATTTTTTTCGAATCTCAGCCTGGCTTAAAAAAGTTTCGTTTTGCCATACCGTCCCCGGCTTCGGTACAAAAGGACCGACTGAAACAATCAGGTTCTGGTCCGTCCTTTCAACAATCCGCCTGCAAAAATCCGCGATCGCGGCAACATCTTCATCTTCTTCTCCGGGCAGCCCGATCATAAAATAGAGCTTCACCTGGTCGACGCCGAAGGAACGCGCAAGTTCCAGCTTTTCGAAAATCAGCTCATCCGTAAATTTTTTTCCAAAAGAAAAACGCAGTTCTTCGTTGGCTGTTTCCGGCGCGATCGTCACGCTGTGCCTGCCGCTGCTCGTTAATGCCTCGAGCATTTTTTCGGACAACCGGTCCACGCGCAGAGAGGCAAAGGAAACACCTTTCCCTTCTTCCTGCAATAAATCCAGCAACTCGTCCAACGCGTAATAATCTCCCGCCTCCGGCGTCACAAGTCCTACCTGTTCCACCTCGATCTTCTCTAAAAGCGACCGCAAAGGCGCTTCGATTTCCGGAAGTTTCCGCTGGCGCATCTTGCCGAAGCAGCCGGGAAGCGTACAATACGAACAATTTCTTACGCAGCCACGCTGCAGCTCCAGCAAAAGCGTATCGCCAAACGCACTTTCGGGCGTAACCCATGCGCTGCACATCGGATAATCGGCGGAAAGCGGCTGCGAGACATCTATTTTTTTCTTTCCCCGCAACTTTCCATTGTTCAGATCCACAGGCGGGACAAGCACGGAAGGGAGATCCGCAAGCTCCGTCCATAAGCGTTTACGATCCCCGTGCGCTCCGTAAGCCCGAATGACTCCCGCAATCTCTTTCATCACGTCCAGCGCGTCCCCTAAAACAATAAAATCACAAACCGCGCTTAACGCAAGCGGGTTGATGTACGTCAGGGCGCCGCCTGCACCGATAACGGGGAAGGAATCTCCGCGTTCTTCGGGCAGGAGAGGAATTCCCGCTTCGTGGAGCCAGGAAAAAAACGTCTCGATGTCTCCTTCGTACGAAATTCCTGCAGTAATCACCGAAAAGCGCTCAAGCATCGTATCCGCATCCACAGAACGATATGGGTAAGGGGTCGCAAAAAAACGCTCGACCGCTACGCCGGATTCCCACAGCGTACGAAAAATATAATGCACGCCCAAATTCGAAGAAGCGATCGCATAATCTGCCGGATAAAAGAGAGCCCAAGGAAGGTCTCCTCCCTTGGGCAGTTCTGTTGTCCATTTCTCAACGGCACGATATGCTTCCCAGCTCTGCCACGCCGTTATTTTCTTATTGCTCTGCCGATGCGTCTTTGCCCTCAGGAGTCGCGCCTCCGCCTCGTATAGGCTGGTACGTCATACTGATCCACGGGCGCGCCGCTTTCTTTAAAGAGGTCGCCGTCCATCGGGGGGGTCGGCGTAGCGGGGCGCTGAATCTGTTTTTGCTGCGTCTCAGCTTCCGCCGGTTTTGGACGCTCTATCACAGGTCTTACTGTGCTGTCCGCATGCTTATCATAGGACGGCGTTTCTGGTCTTACGGAAGTAGGCGTATCGGGTTTTACCGCTTCCGCCGCAGGCGCCGGCTCATCCATTTTCGGCGCCACAGGGCGCGGAATCACACGCTGAGGCTGTACTCTTGCCGCAGGCGCTTCGCGCTCCCCCGCCGGATGCCGCACAACGGGGCGTGCGCTTCCCGCAGAAGTATCCCGCGAATAGGGATTCGGATGCAAAGCTGTTTTCGGTTTTTCTTCGAAACCGGTTGCGATAACCGTGATCTGGATGGAATCTTCCATTTCCGGGTCAAAGACGTGTCCCCAAATGATGAAGGCGTCTTCGTTCGCGGCTTCCGTAATGATTCTCGAAGCTTCCATGATCTCGTGAATTCCGACGTTCGCGCCGCCCGTAATATTGAATAGGACGCCCTTCGCGCCGCTCATATCCGTATCCATAAGCTTGCTGTGTATCGCGTTGTACGCCGCAGTCGTAGCGCGGGTTTCGCCATATCCTTCGCCGATGCCCATAATTGCCGAGCCTGCGTTTGACATGATCGTTTTAACGTCCGCAAAGTCTACGTTTACAAGTCCGGGGCGCAAAATCAAGTCTGTAACGCCTTGCACCGCCTGGTGCAGAACGCCGTCCGCCAACCGGAAGGCATCGTTAATCGATGTCTTTTTATCGGCGACGCTCAGCAATTTATCGTTGGGGATCGTAATCAGCGCGTCCACTTTGTCGCGGAGCTGCTCCACGCCTGCACGCGCCTGCAACTGCCGGCGTCTGCCCTCGAAGGTGAACGGAAGGGTAACGACCGCAACGACCAGCGCGCCTGCTTCGCGCGCGATAGATGCGATTACGGGCGAAGCGCCCGTTCCCGTACCGCCGCCCATGCCCGCGGCTAAAAAGACCATATCCGCACCTTCAATCGCGGCACGAATTTCCTCGCGCGATTCGTTTGCCGATTTAAAGCCAACCTCTGGGTCGGAACCGGCACCCAGGCCCTTTGTAAGTTCCCTGCCCAATATAATGCGCTGCGATGCTTCCGAAAGTTCAAGATGTGCCATATCTGTATTCGCCGCGATGAACTCAACTCCGCTTACGCCGCCCCTTACGATATGGTTCAGGGCATTGTTGCCTGCGCCGCCGACACCGACGACCTTTATGACTTCCCGCGACGGGTAGTTCGATTTATCCAGCTGAAAAATTTCCGACATTCCGGCCACTGATAGGCCCCCCTCCTAAATTCTCAGGGTTTCAAATTTTTTGTTTTTACTAGAACAGGTCCTTAAAAACGTCACCAATACTTTTGAACGGATTGAAGCCCGGTCTCTCTTTTGGTGGTTCCTTGCCATCTTTGACGGGCGTTTTCTCCAGAGGAGGAACAAGAGTATGAGGCTCCCGGTCTTTCATGTCGATGACCTGCGGGTTTTCCAAATAACGGAACGGATCGCGCTCTTTTTCAAGAACATAACGAATGATTCCGGACGCCGCCGTATACTCCTGCGTGTTGCGTCCCGGAGGCATTCTGTTCGCGTCCACCGGCGCGGAGATTCGCGCGGGAAGATCCATCAAGTCGAGCAGGAACGCGTCAATCCCCTCTGTTTTGGAAACGCCACCCGTGACGACAATGCCCGCGGGAAGCATCGAGATTCCAGCCGCCTTGATCTCTGGACGCACCAGAACGTCGCACAATTCTTCGATGCGGCATTTTACGATCTCATGCAGGTCGTACTTCGAAATGCTGAAATTACGGCCGTTGTACGCAAAATCGATCGTTTCATTTTCATCTTCGACTCCTGCGAAAACAGAGACTTCTTTTTTGATTTCTTCGGCCTTGTTAAGCGGCAGCTTGAGCACGCTGCCTACGTCGTTCGTGATATGATCGCCGCCAATCGACACCAAACCAAGATACTTGGGGCGTCCATCGGAGAAAACTGCGATACCGGTCGTGCCGCCGCCGATATCAAGCACAACACCGCCGGCAAGCGCTTCCTCTGGAGAAAGAGCGCCGAGCGCGGACGCAAGCGGCTTGATCACGATTCCCGCTACGTCGAGCCCCGCTTTTTTCACACAATTGAGCACGTTCTGTATCGTCGCAGTTGGAACAATGACCGACTGTAGCTGGATATCCAGGCGCATGCCCGTCATGCCCAGCGGGTCGTCAATGCCTACATTGCCGTCTAAGGAGTATTCGACTGGAATCGTGTGAAGAATCGTCTGGTTGGCTGGAATGACAACATCTGCCTGTGCCGCTTCGATTACGCGCTCTATGTCGAGCTGCATAACCTGCCGCGGGCTGCGGCCAAGGGAAACCATTCCTGTCGAGCGAATGCTCGTAACGTCTCCGCCGCCAAAAGCAACCGTGACTTCAGAGATATCCTGCCCAACCATATTTTGCGCGTCACCGACCGCCTGACGAACGGAACGGACCGCCTGGTCCAGATTCACGATAAGACCTTTGCGAATTCCGTTTGACGGGGCCTGTCCGACGCCTATGATCTGGGCTTCATCTCCGTGATGCTCGCGCTCCGCAACCACCACGGTAACTTTACTTGTGCCTAAATCGAGCCCTACAATCAGCTCCGGCTCGCGATTGGCTGAGTGGCCTGAGGACTTCTTAAACAAAGCGAATAGCCCCCTCTTCGATGGGATTGATTTTATTTACAACTTCTATTGTACCTTATTACGAACAAGAATTTTACCCTTGTATGTTGTATCTATAAATATTTCTGGCGGTAATTTTGCTGCATCCGGATATATTTTTTTGATTGCGAGTCCGGGTTCCTGCCAAAGCACAGGATCATCCGGGAACAATACATCAGCTCCATTTCCGCCTTGTGCGTCCTTAAAAATGAGACGAACGACCGAAATTCCCTCGCGTTTGCCGGCCTGAATAAACTTCACATAGCCGCTCCAGCCCAATAATTCTATATTCTCATACCAGCCTCTGATCCGCGCGATCGGAAGGCTGGAAACATAGACGTTTCCGTCTTCGCTGGCCATATCAACGGGCGTAGTGCGCACCTCGCCCCATGTGAGCACCGGTTTTCTCATTACCTCGTCCAGATTCAGCCATTTGTTCATATCAAGCGTCGCAAGCCAAACCTTCCCGTCCTGTGAGACGTACCAGTACTTATTGTCCCAAAAGAGCCTGTAAAGTGGCTGCAGATAGGTGGTCTCAAGTTCAAATTTTCCCCATCCGACAAGTTTCATCCGTACCTTAACCGGATAATATTCTTCGAGCGCTTTTTCGTAACTTTTTTTCGCGGCCCACAGATAAGGCCAGAAAGCTTCTTCGCGCTCGGAAACCAATCCCCAGACCGTCTCCGAAGATAAAATATCGCCGCGCGGACGGACGGATATATCCGCGATCCGCATAACCGCATATCTAGATTCCGCCGCGACGCCAAGTCCGCCCGCCAATGCGATCAGGACCAGAAAAATTTTTAAAAAACGATGCTTACGCCTTCTCGAAGGTCCCAAAGAACCGAACCTCGTATTCTAAATGAATGCCGGTTTGCGAAAGTACCCTTTGCCTGCACATTTCGCTCAGCGTGTAAATATCCCGTGCGCTTGCGCGCCCCGTGTTTTCAATAAAATTTGCGTGACGATCGGAAACCGTCGCTCCGCCCACGCTCAAACCTTTACAACCCGCCTCGTCCAGAAGACGCCCCGCGCTTGAGCCCGGCGGGTTTTTAAAAACACAGCCCGCGGTTTTCCGACCAAGAGGCTGTCCTTTTTTCAGTTCCGAAAAACTGCGTACCTTCTCCAATATTTCATCAGCAGGACGCTTCTTGAGCACGAGCACTGCGCTTGTAATCATGCGTGTCCGTTTCGGGTTGAGCGGGCAGGCGCGGTACTCCCAGAGGAGGTCCTCCCTGCGCCATGTTTTGGGTCCATCCGTTTCCAGCGTGTCTATGGACTCAATAAGCTCCGAAAAACCGACGCCCGCGGCTCCGGCGTTGCCCCAAAGCGCACCGCCCAGCGTGCCGGGGATTCCGGTTAAAAATTCCAAACCGCCGAAGTTGTTCTGCAGCGCGTATTCCAGCATTGTTTTCACCGGGACGCCCGGTCCAAGCGTTAACCGCACGCTTTCCCCGCCGTCCTCCGCAAAAAAACCGTCCATTTTTGCGGTATGCAGCACAGCCGCATCCAGCAAACCGTCCTGTATCAAAACGTTGGAACCGCCGCCTAGAATATAAAACGTTTTTCCATCCCGCATGCAACGCTCCAACTGCCGCTGTGCCGCAGCCTCAGAATCCGGAGCGGCAAACAGCGCGCAACTTCCGCCTACACCCCAGGTATTGAGTTTCTGCAAAGGATAGTTCTCGATCAATTTATTGCACCCCTGCGAAAGGCTCCTGCGCTTTAAGCTCCTCAAGCCTCTTCGCGATTTTTTTGCCAAGCGTCCCGACGCTGCCCGCACCAATCGTCAGAATAACGTCTCCGTCATGCGCCTCCGCACAAACGGAATCGATCAGTTTTTCGAAATCCGCCGACAGCTCGTAATGCGCGCGGCACGCTTCCGAAGCGGCGTCAAAAATCAGTTTTGACGTAACGCCTTCGATTGGTTTTTCATCCGAACCGTATACGGGGAGCAAAAATGCGCGATCCGCGATTGAAAGCGCGTCTGCAAATTCTTTAAACAGCGCCGCCGTGCGGCTGAAACGATGCGGCTGAAAAACTGCCACGACACGATGTCCGGGGAAAATTTTCCGCAGCGTCGTCAGGGTCGCCGATATTTCGCTCGGATGGTGCCCATAGTCGTCATAGATAACCACGCCGCCCACTTCGCCCATTTTCTGCAGGCGTCTTTTCGCTCCGCTGAAAACCATCAGCGCGCGCTTCACATCTTCAAAAGGAATTCCCATTTCGAACGAGGCCGCACATGCCGCAAGAGAATTCAGCGCGTTATGCTCTCCCGAAACCGAAAGAGAGACGCGTCCGATTTTCTGCCCCTTGCGATTCAGCATATAGGAAACGCCGCCGCCGGAGATATGCTCCACCTCGGTGGCTCCCCAGTCCCAGCCTGTACCCCATCCGTAGGTAATACACTCTCCGATGTTGTACTCAGCGCATAATTCCTGTACACCTGGGTCCTCCGCGCAGACGATGTTTTTACCTCCCGTCTTGCGATGCGCAAGAAACTCGGCAAACGCGTCCGTCACCGACTTAAACGTGATGTAGTGATCCCGGTGGTCCCAGTCGATATTTGTAATAATGGCAAGCTCCGGATGGAAGTAAACAAAAGAACGGTCGCTCTCGTCCAGCTCCGCGACCATAAAGTCCCCTTCTCCCAGCTTTGCGTTGGTCCCGATATCGGCAAGCTCTCCCCCGATCGCAACCGTGGGTTTAAAGCCCGCCATTTCGGCAATCAGCGAGATCATCGACGATGTCG